>CAYVVR010000045.1:0-13112 GCA_964454655.1 uncultured Planctomycetaceae bacterium
ATTTGGACCTGCTCGGTGATGTCGCTGACGATACCCAAGACGACGGCATCGTCCGAGCTCGGCAAGGGAACCAGGCGGTTTTCCCACCAGCAACCGAACACGTCGCGGTCGACGAAACGTTGCGGTTTACCGGTTTCGAGGGCCAGGCGAAAATGCTCTTCGAATACCTCCTGGTCGTCGGGATGAATCCACGTCGTGCAGCGACGGCCGATGACGTCGTCCATCGTCAACTCATCGACGGTGATCTTGTTGACGTACAACAAGCGAGTTTCGGCATCGGCCAAAAAGAACAAGTCGGGGGCGTTATCGAGGAGCTTGTTCCAGCGGATTTCCATCTCGCCCAACTTGCCTGCGACGTCCTTTTCCCTCGTGATGTCCTCGACCATGGCGAAGCCGAGCCCTCGCTTGTCGCTGTAGCGTTCGAGGATCAACACGTGCAGACGTCCCCAGAGGAACCGGCCGTCTTTATGGCGATAGCGTTTTTCGAAGACGATCCCGTCTTTTTCGCCGGTGACCAAAATGGTGAATTCTTCAATTTCGCGGACGACGTCGTCCGGATGGCTGAATTCGGCGATCTGCCGTCCTTCCAATTCTTCCGGGGTGTAGCCGAGCCATTCGGCAAAGGCCCGATTCACCCGGACGAACCGTCCGTCGAAATCGGCCAAAACCAGGCCGATAGCCGCCCGCTCGAATATGGTCTGGAAAAGCGATTCCCGATCGTGAAAGAAACGGGATTCGATGTGGATCATTCCCCGGCCGTTGTCGTCATCGAGCGGTGACGACGTTTGGGCTTCGGAGACGATCGTTTCACGCGGGAAAGTCGCGGATTCTTCGCTGCTCTCTGCTTCGCTTTTCGTGCCCTCGCGGGAAGCGTGTGCCGAGGGATGTTCTCCGGCGGAAAGCGACGCGACGCCTGGGCCGTGAAGGTGTTTTTGGATGGCCGTCAGCCGCGCGGAAACGACGCGGCAATTGAGCGGTTCGATTAGAAAATCGTAGGCACCGCGGGCGAGCCACTGGTGGGCGATTTCCCAGCCTTGCGGCGGACAAACGACCAGCACCGGGGGAATCTTGCCGGGCCACAGCGATTCAAATTCGGCAAAGAGGGCATCGGCCGTCGAGCCGAGGCGGAAAACGTCCAGAAGGATGAGTTGCGGCGCACATGCCACCCACAAACGCCGTGCCCGTGGGTCTTGATACTCGGCAAAAAGAACGGAATGTTCCGGGCACTCGCTTAGCGGCGTGTAATATTCGGGTTCAGAAGTGAAGGCAAGAATCCGCACGCACTACATCCACAGTGGGGGTCGCGTCGTCGTCCCGGACGCGCGCGACCGGTTTGGAGGGGCGAAGTGCCATCCTGCTCGATCTGCCCCGCGGCCTGCCGGCAATCGCTTTCCGACGCCGGGTTCCCATCGACGTGTATGGTTCAATTGCCCCAACTTCGAGGCGTGCAATTACAACTGTTTCTATTATGGAATCGATTCGCCAAGTCACAAGCATCTCTTGCAAAAAACATGCCAAAACAGTAATTGTGGGCGATGGAGTTCCCCTTCGGCAGGAGGGTGGCCGGAGGTGGGGTACCGCAAGATGCCGTGTTTCGGCGGCTTTCGCCCGATTGCGTGAGGCCGTAGGATATACGTTTTACCTCTACGGGGGATGGTATCTTAGAGCGTCTGTTGCGATTTCAGGGCTGCGAGGCCCTCTGGTGAACGAACGAGGATTGGCGGCTCGATGCGTTTGGTCATGATCGGCACGGGACCGTTCGGCGTCCCCACATTTCGGTCGCTCTACGACACGTACCACACGATCGTGGCCTTGGTGACGTCGCCGATCGTTCCCGACCGGAAGGGACGCAAGATCCCGCCGAGCGAGCTGCGAGAAATCGCTATCGAGCATCAGACGCCCATCTACGAACCGGCCGACATCAATTCGCCGGAATCGCAAGCATTGCTGCGATCGTTCGAGGCCGATTTGCTGGTCGTGTGCGACTACGGGCAAATCTTGTCGGGGATGACGCTGGCCACGGCCCGCCTGGGAGGGATCAACCTACACGCATCGCTATTGCCCAAGTATCGGGGGGCCGCACCGATCAACTGGGCGATTTACCACGGCGAGACGGAAACCGGCGTGAGCGTCATTCACATGACGCCCAAAGTCGATGCCGGGCCCATTATCGCCCAAGGCCGGGTGAGCATCGATCCCGACGAAACGGCCGAGGAGTTGGAACGCCGGTTGGCCGAAATCGGGGCGTGGTTCGTTCGCCGGTCGATCGACTCGCTCGAAGCCGGTTTGCTCGAAGCCTTGCCGCAAGATCCCGCGTTGGCTTCGAAGGCCCCGCGGTTGAAGAAGTCGGACGGGTTGATTCGCTGGGAACGCCCGGCCGAAGCAATCCGCAATCATATCCGTGCGATGGTTCCGTGGCCGCGAACGTACACCTACTGGTACCAACCGAAAAGGCCGCCCGTACGGCTGATCATCGGCAAGTCGGTCGTCGATTCGCTCCGAGACGACGAAACGCCGGTTTCGCCGGGAACGGTGCTGTCGGCGGGCAAAGAAGGGGTGCGCGTGATGACCGGCGAAGGTGTCCTGCGAATCTTGGAATTGCAGCCGGCCGGACGCCGGATGATGCGGGCCGAAGAATTCGTCCGCGGCTACCGGATCGAAGCGGGGCACCGACTGGGACCCGAGGCCGAGGTGTCGGCCGCCACGTGAGACGTGGTTTCGCTCGCGCACGGCGCGAAACGCCGTATCGGTCCTGCTGCGGAAGCCGACTTCCGGTAAAATGAGGTGATGACGCGGGCAGCGCGAGCAAGGAGGTGAACCGTGGCCGGGTTCGACACGTGGGACTACGTCATTTTCATTCTTACCGGCTTTCTCGCCGTGATGATGCTCGTCCGGCTGATGTTGCGTCGGCGCGACGAACTCGTGCAGGAAGTCAAAGAGAAGGTGACCGCGGCCATGTGGCAGCGAATGGGTGAAAAATCCCGTCGCGAGAAAGAAAAAGCCGATCGCGCCGCGCGCGAAAAAGAACAACAAAAAGCCGAAGCCGGTGCCGAGTAACGATCGCCGGAAAACGACAGGCGTGCAGTCGTGTCGTAGCATACGACCGAGGTGCAAAGTCGGCTTGTGGCTTCGCCAAAAACGCGTTCCATTGACGGTTAACGGGAACCCATGACGAAACATTTTTTTATTGAAACCCTCGGTTGCCAGATGAACGTCCTCGACAGCGAGCTGGCTGCGGCCGGGTTGCTCGAGTTGGGGTATCGTCCGACCGAGGATCGGCGCAAGGCCGATTTGATCATCTTCAACACTTGCAGCGTGCGGCAACACGCCGAAGACAAGGTCTATAGCGCCCTGGGGCGGTTGAAGCACATCAAGACGCAAAAGCCCGGCAAGATGATCGCCGTGCTCGGTTGCATGGCGCAAAAAGATCGCGAGCTCATTTTTCGTCGAGCGCCTCATGTCGACGTCGTGTTGGGACCGGGACAACTGGCACAACTGCCGGATATCATCCGACGGATCGAGGCCGGCGAGGGCCCGATTTGCGAAGTTAGTATGGATCGCAAGCAGGGGCCGCGTCGCGAGATCGCGGCCAGCTTCAAGCCGTTCGATCCGATGCGGCGAAGCGAAGTGCGCCGGCAGCGTCATCAGGCGATGCTGCGGATCATGTTCGGCTGCGACAAGTTTTGCACGTATTGCATCGTGCCCAGTGTGCGCGGTCCCGAGCAAAGCCGTCCGCCCGCCGAGATCATCGCCGAAGCCCGCCAACTCGCCGATCAAGGCGTACTCGAAGTCACCCTGGTCGGCCAGACGGTCAACAGCTATCGCTACAAAGACGGAGACAAGACGTATCGCTTGTCGGACTTGCTGTATGCGATTCACGACATCGACGGGCTCAAGCGGTTGCGATTCGTGACGAATTATCCGCTGCACATGACCCAGGACTTGCTCGAGGCAGTGAGAGATTTGCCCAAGGTATGTCCCTATTTGCACGTGCCCGCCCAAAGCGGTTCGAATCGTATTCTCGACCGCATGAAACGTCGTTACACGGTCGAAGAATATCGAGATATGCTGGCCCGCATCCGCGAGACCGTTCCCGAGGCCGCGGTGACCAGCGATTTCATCGTGGGGTTTTGCGGAGAAACGGACGACGACTTCGAAGCCACGGTCGCCTTGGTTCGCGAGGCGCGGTTCAAGAACAGTTTCATCTTCAAGTACAGCCCCCGGGAAGGGACGAAGGCGTTCGAGCTTTATCCCGACGATGTTCCCGAGGCGGTCAAGCGAGCGCGAAACAACCATCTGTTGGCCGTCCAGAACGAAATCAGCTTGGAAGAGAATCGTCGCTTCGTCGGACAAACGGTGGAAATTCTCGTCGAGGGCGCCAGCAAGGCCTCGCGGAAGACCGAGGATCCGCAAGAGGGACAATTGAGCGGTCGAACGATGTGCGACCGCATCGTCGTGTTCGACGGCGACCCGTCTTTGATCGGCCGAATCGTTCCGGTTACGATTACCGACGCGACGGCCGTCACGCTCTTCGGGACGACGGCCTCGACACCCTCCGGCACGTCGACGTGCGACGTCGGCGCATCGCAAGGCTGAGAACGACGATCGAAGACATCGACCGGACGATCGGGCTCGTAATTCCATGGACATCGAACAGGTTCGCTCGCTATTGTCGGACGTCGCGACGGCCGCGCCTTTGCTGCTGTCGTGGGGGGTGATGGACGCTCGGCGTGCCCACACCTGCCTGCTTGATATTGCCAAGCAAGGCGTGTCGTTGGACTTGATAGCGGTGATCTGCCGCCAATTGCGGGAATACCTCCCCCGTTGTGCCGATCCGGATATGGCGCTGACGAACCTCAGTCGCTTCTTTGCGCGGGTTCGTAGCCCGCTGGGAATGGCCGCCTTGTTCGAACGCGATTCGTCGGCCTTGCCGATTTTGCTTCAAATCTTCTCGACCAGTCAGTATCTCAGCGACCTGATCGTGCGGGATCCCGACAGTTACGACTTGTTGAGGATGACGGGCGGAAAACCGGCTCCGCGACAGGCGTTGGTCGACGAGTTGACCGCCGAAGTCCGCACGGCCAAGCATGAAGATGCGGTTTACCAGGCCCTGCGACGATTCAAGCAACGTGAGATGCTGCGCATCGCTTACGGCGACATCGTCGAGTCGCAACCCATTCGAGTCGTGACGCAACAGATTTCGTACGTCGCCGATGCGTTGATCGAGGCGGCCTATCAGGCGGCCCGGGCCAAACTTGTCGAAAAACGCGGAGTTCCCCGCGATCGCGAAGGAAACCCCGCGAGATTCTTCGTGATCGCGATGGGAAAGCTCGGCGGTCTGGAACTGAACTATTCCAGCGATATCGACCTGATCTTGGTGTACGACGGTGAAGGATACACCGACGGTCGACGGCCGATCTCGAACGCCGAGTTTTACACGCTGCTTGCTCGCGAGATGATCGCCCTGCTTTCGAAGCCGACCGAGCTGGGGGCCCCGTATCGCGTCGACATGCGGTTGCGGCCCGAAGGGAGCCGCGGGCCGTTGGTCACTTCCAAGGATGCGGCGTTGCGGTACTACGACTTCCGCGGCCGAACGTGGGAACGCCAGGCGTTCATCAAGGCGCGCGTCGCCGCCGGCGACCTGGAAGCCGGAAACGCGTTCTTGCGAAGCCTGGAAGAATGGATTTACCGAAAGTACCTCAGCCGCGACGACATTTCCGGCATTCGGGCACTGCGACGTTGGATCGACAAACGCGCCCGCGAAAAGGGCGCCGAAGTTCGCGACGTCAAAGGCGGCTGGGGCGGCATCCGCGATGTGGAATTCGTCGTGCAATTCCTCCAGTTGCTTCACGGCGGACATCTTCCCGAAATTCGCACCGGCAACACGCTCGAGGCGATTCGTCGCTTGGAGCAAACCGGATGTCTCCAGCACGAGGAAAGCTTTCGCCTGGCCCAAAGTTACGAATTTTTACGTCGCGTCGAGCACCGGTTGCAAATCATGTTCGATTTGCAGACCCATCTGGTTCCGACGGATCGCGCCGAGGTCCGCAAGCTCGCGTTACGGATGGGCTACTTGGACCAGCCCGACAAAGCGGCCGAAACTCAGTTCGAGATCGATTACGGGCGTCACACGACGAACAATCGGACGGTAATGGAGCACGTGTTGCACTCGTCGTTCGAAGACGAGGGCGAGACGGCCGAAGAAATCGACTTGGTGTTGCATCCCGAGCCCGATCCCGAGTGGATCGAGCGCGTTCTCTCGCGGCACGGGTTTCGGAAACCGGCCGAGGCATACAAAAACCTGGTCGCCTTGGGTGAGGAACGCATTCCGTTCTTGTCGACGCGGCGGTGCCGGCAGTTCTTGGCGACGATCGCGCCCCGGCTGTTGGCGGCGATCGCCGAAACGCCCGATCCCGATGCTACGCTGGTGAACCTCGGCATGGTCAGCGATTCGCTGGGAGGTAAGGGCCTGTTGTGGGAGTTGTTCAGTACGAACCCGGCGACGCTGGAATTGTACGTCGAGCTGTGCGCGTACAGCCCGTTCTTGTCGAACCTGTTGACGAGCAATCCGGGCATGATCGACAGCTTGATGGACAGTCTCGTGCTGAACAAGCTGCCCAGCCGCGAGTTTTTGGACCGCACGCTGGCCGAGTTGTGCCGCGGCGCGGAAGAGATCGAAGGCATCTTGCACGCTTTCAAAAACGACCAGATGTTGCGGATCGGCGTGCGGGATTTGTTGCGGAAAGAAACGATCCGCGACGTGACCGACGCCCTTTCGGCAGTGGCCGAAACGTGCCTACGCGAGATCGCTGCGAGGGAATATCGCGCGTTGGCCTTGAAGCTGGGGCAACCCGTCGCCAACTCGGGAAAGCGACAGGGGAAGCCGGCCGAAATGGCCATCTTGGCGCTGGGTAAGCTGGGCGGTGCCGAGCTGAACTACCACAGCGACTTGGACATCGTCTTCGTGTACGACGAAGAAGGCGAAACCGTTCCCGTGTTGGAGGGCGGCTACGGCCGTCGCCAGGCGGGAACGACGAACCAGCATTTCTTCGCGGAACTGGGCCAACGTATCATCCGCACGATCAGTCGCTTGGGGCCGCAAGGACGGCTGTACGAAGTCGATGCTCGGTTGCGACCGACCGGCAAAAGCGGGCCGTTGGCGGTATCGTTGGCCGAGTTCGCCCGCTATTACCGCGAAGGCGATGCGTGGCTTTGGGAACGCCAGGCCCTGTGTCGGGCGCGGGTCGTGGTCGGTTCGCCGCGGTTGACGAAGCAACTCAACACGGTGGTCGGCAAATCGGCGTTCGATCATCCCTGGAAACCCGAGTTTGCCGAAGAAATCGGTAAGATGCGCCGACGCATGGAGGAAACCTCGGCCGGTATCGACTTGAAGCGGGGACCGGGTGGTCTGGTCGATATCGAGTTTCTGGTGCAAATGCTCCAGCTTCGGCACGGCAGGCGAAATGCGGCGATTCGGCATCCCAATACGCTCGAGGCGTTGCACCGACTTCACGAGGCGGGCTACCTAAGCGACGACGATTTTCGGCTTTGTGAAGAAGGATATTGCTTCTTGCGGACGTTGGAAGGGGCGCTGCGGTTGACCAGCACGACCGCCCGCGATCGCCTGCCCGACGACGAAATCGAAATGGCCCGTCTCGTACATCTGATGCGCATGCCGAGTCGCGAGGCCCTGTTGGAGCGGTACGAAACCGTCTCGCGCTCGATTCGCGATTGCTTCGATCGGTACACGGCCGATTTGATCGCGGGGAAATGAACACCAGCCGTGTTTCGGCGGTTGCGAGCCGAGGGGGAAATCCGCCACGTCGGCGACGGCTGGGTAGGCAGCTTCCGATCGCGAGAGCCGAGCCGTCGCGCATGATCTTCACGGGCACGTGCGCCCGAATTGCTGCGGCAGCCTTGCATGAACAGCCGCGCAGAAAAACAGTCTCGCGGAAAATTTTTCTGGAAAAACGCTTGACGTGATGGGCGAAAACGTCTACTGTACTAGGTGGCTAGTACAGGAGTTCGCTCGATGCTCTTTCATATCGATCCGCAAGACGAGCTGCCCATCTACGATCAGATCGTTCGCCAGCTCAAGTTTGCCGTGGCGGCCGAGGTGCTTCGGCCCGGCGAGTTGATTCCCTCGGTGCGGGAGACGGCGAAGCAGGTCGCCGTCAATCCGAACACGGTCGCCAGGGCGTACCGGTGTTTGTTGGACGAGGGCGTGCTCGTCTCCGTCCGCGGCACCGGCTTGGCCGTCGCCGAAGATGCCGTCGAAAAATGTCGCGCCGATCGCCTGGCGTTACTCCGTCAGCGACTGCGCAGCGTTTTTCAAGAGGCCGGCCGTAGTCGTCTCGATCCTCGGCTGTTGAGACAGCTCGTCGACGAGGAACTCGCCAAGGCGACCTCGCCGAATGCGACGAGGCGTGGCGAGACTTCAAGAGGAAACGACGGGGCCGATCGTGCAAAGCCTGCCACAGGAGATGCGTGATGCAACAGGTCGTACGCGTAGAAAACGTCGCCAAACGGTTCGGGGCGGTGACCGCCTTGGACGGTGTTTCGTTCGACGTGCCGCCGGGGATCGTCTTCGGCTTGCTCGGCGAAAATGGGGCGGGCAAGACGACCCTGATTCGAATTCTCTTAGGCATGATCGAACCGGACGAAGGGCGGACCTCCGTCTTGGGGCTCGACAGTCGCCGCGAGGCGAAGGCCCTCCGCCGCAAAATCGGTTACGTGCCCGAGCAGGTCGCCTTGTACGACTGGATGACCGTCGAAGAAATCGGTTGGTTTACGGCACCCTTCTACACGGCCGGGTTCGAGACCGAGTATCGCCGATTGATCGCGGCGTTCCGATTGGATCCGAAGGCAAAAATCGGTTCGCTGTCGAAGGGGATGCGGGCGAAAACCGCCCTGTCGTTGGCGTTGGCCGGCGATCCCGAGTTGTTGATTCTCGACGAGCCGACTTCGGGGCTGGATGCGATCGTCCGCCGAGAGTTTTTGGAAAGCATGGTCGACCGCGCGGCCGCGGGCAAGACGGTGTTCTTGTCGAGCCATCAAATCCACGAGATGGAACGCGTGGCCGACGTGGTGGCGATCCTCAAGCAAGGCAAGTTGTTGCTGGTTGAGCCGCTCGACCGTCTGAAACAGGAGATTAGCCGGGTTGTTCTCACGTTGGAGGCCGACACGGTTTCGGCCGTTCCGAACGAAGTGAACGTTCTTTCGCGTCGCGGCGAGGGCAGGGTGCGCGAGTGGATGGTGCGGGCTTCCGACCAACAGCATATCGAGCGATTGGTCCACTTGCCCGGCATCGTCGACGCCGAAATTCATGCCCCGTCGTTGGAAGAAATCTTCGTGGCCTACATGCAGCAAGAAACGCCCGGCGACGATGCGCCAACGCATGCGTCGGTCGCCGAGGAAAACAAAGCGTTGCCGGGTGACTGATCGGGCCGACCGGCAGGTCCGCTTCGAATACATGGGAGATTGGATACGATGATCCGGCAGACGATGCGGTTGGCATGGAAAGAGTATCGCCAACTTCGACCGGCGTGGATCGCCTTGTTGCTTTTAGGGCTTCTGTTGGTCGGCATTGGTGCGGCCGGATCGGGACCCGGCACCGGCTGGGGCCAAGATGCGGCGTTGATTGTCGCCGGGCTGTTTGCCTTGGCCGGCGGGGCGATGCTCGTGGCCGGAGAACGCGAGGCCGGAACCGACGTGTTTCTCGATATGTTGCCGACGCACTCGCTGCGGATATCGGCGGCCAAGACGGGCGTTATTGTGATCGGCAGCGTGATACTTGCTTTGATCCTGTCGTGGTTTGCCGCGTTTGTGCCGTGGCTGATTGCTCGATTGTTCGAGGACGCCGTTGTTCGGTCGGACGCGAAACCGCTGCGAACGGTTGTCGCTGCTTGGGGACCGTGGACGATTGCGGTCTTTGCTTGGTCGGTGTTGATATCGACGTACCGAAAACGCGTCGCCGAGACGGCGTTGATCGGCGGAGCCTGTGCCGCCGTGAGCGATTACTACCTGAGTAGTTTGTTTGCGCCGCATCCGGCCGTCGACTTGTTCTATTCGGTCGAAAACATGGCCGATCGTTGGTGGTTGCGACTGGTCGTCGCCTTTGGGGTGGCGGCCGTGGCCGTGTATCGGTTGGCGACCGTACCGTCGATTTGGACGGCCGAGCCTTCCGCCAGACGAAAGAGCCGAACGGCACACGCCCGCGGGTGGGTGGGGCATGCCGTCGACCGGGCGGCATTGCTGCCGATGCGCTTGTTGCCGCAACGGTTGTTTCCCGTCGGTTCCCCGCAGCGCGCGCTCGTGTGGCAACAGTGTCGCCGATCCCGTGCCACGTACCTGGCGGCTGCGGCCGTGCCGCTGGTGTTTGCAACGATGTTGGCGTGGGCCGGCGTCCATTCCAATCCGCAGGTCGTCATCGGTGCGAATATGATCCTTGTGATCTTCTACGCCGTGTCGGCGGCGGCGATGCTGGGCGTGGATGTCTTTCGACACGACAACGCCGAGGACTCGGCGCGGTTCCTGCGGGACCGGGGTGTCTGCGGACGAACCGTTTTCTGGACGCGATTGTTGCCCAATTCGATCGTCTTGGTGTTTGCCGCCGTTCTAACACTGGGCGTACTGATCGCGTTCGACCGGCTCGTGATGTCGAACGACGGGGCGGGGAAATACCTGGTGTTCTCCGTGCCGACGGTGTTCGCATGCGCGGCGATTCCGTTCGCTGCCGGAATGCTGTTTGGGCAATGGTTGCGACGGCCGTTGCTGGCGGTGACCGGCGGGATCTTTGCCGGCGTGATCGCGATGTTCTTTTCCTTGGCGATCTGGGCGAGTTCGGCGAATTGGCCCCGGGAGCTCTTGTGGTTGTACGCGTACCCGCTTGTCGTCGCGGCCGCGATGGCCTTCGAGACTTGGGCCTACGCCGATGCGTGGTTGGAACGGCGACGGTTCGGGCGCCTTTGGCGATGGGCCGCAAGTCCCACGTTGTGGGCGCTCCTGGTCGTGCCGATCGCGGGCACTCAATACGAGATCGCCAAGCTGCCGCCGAGTTCGTTGAAAGCGGCGTCTCGGGGTACGCCTTGGCTTATCGACTGGAACAGCGTGTGGAGCGACGAGCTGTTTCACAACTTTTCAGCCGAAACCGAGGAGGCCGCCGAGACGTATTTCGCCTACGTCGACGTGGTGAGGTCGCTCGTGCCTCGCGAAGTGTTCACGCGGCAGATGAAGGAAGAGGGAATTTCGCCGCCGGAACGAACGCCTGGAAAGGACGATGATCCCGAGTACCTCACGCAGGTGGCGGCCTACGAGCAAGAGTTGAATCGGCGTTGGTTGGCCGCCAATCGCAAAGCCGTCGAGCAGCTCACGACCCTGGCGAACCGGCCGTACCTGGATATTCTGCCGCTTGTGGCCGAGTGGGGATCTCGCGAACGGAAACGATTCTCGCTGGGCGGTCGTGCGATTGCGTTGCCCGATCCGTCGGATGAGAAGGCCGTGGCCGCGTTTCGCAAAGAAATCACCTGGAACGATTTCGAGAGCCGCCGACTGGTACGGCTGTTGTGTTTCGACGCCGATCGCCTGATTGCCGAGGGAGATCTCGACGCGGCGTGGGAACGCATTTTGGCGGCGCAGACGACCTCGGTGAGAATCGGCACGACCTACCCCCGGAGCATCTATACCGACAACCGTGCGATGATCACGGTGGCCGGCACGGTCGATCATTGGATCTCCGCCGAAGGGCAAACGCCCCAACGGCTGCGTGAAGCCGTGGCGACGTGGAAACAGCATGCCGTTCCCTATCGCCGGACGGTCGCGTATCGCGCTTTCATCGCGGCGAAGGCACGCTATCGACACGACGTGGCGAAGTGTGTTTTCGGAATGCAGGACGTACCGAAAGCGCTCGACATCGTGCTCCGCGCGACCCGTATTCGCGAGTGGGAAGATCGAGCCATCGGCCGGCTTGCCGATCGCGAATTCGCGATGGCCGGGTACTTGCACGACTGGGAAGACGGTCGGCACGCGATACCGCCCCCGGTGGTGACACGGCGCTCGCTTTGGGAAGATCGTTTTCATTTCTCGACGGTGATCTACGGTGACGATTTCTGGTCGTGGCCGCTCGAGAATGGGCCAAGGTATTCGCATGAGACCGAACGACTGACGTTGCTCAAGCTGGCATTGGCCGTTTATTTCGCCGAGCACGGCAGGTGGCCGTCGCGCTTGGATGACCTGCAAGGGGAGGTCCTCGAGGATTTACCGGCACCCGTGTATCCATATACCGAGTATCATTATTATCCGCACGGTCGTTCGCCGGTTTCGGGAAAATCGACTTCGGATACACCGGATGACGTGCCGTGCATCAGCTTGGGGCGGCCGCGGGTATTCACGGACGGGCGGTTCTACACGCTGGGAACCGACGGTCGTTGGCGCGAAGCGAAGTCGGTGACGATCGGGCATCCCGTGTTTGCCGTAACGCCCGGGTGCGCCGCGGAAAAGGAACCGAAGGAATCCGCCGAAGCGCCGGCCGACACGGCGACGATTCACGAATAGCGCCGCGGCCGTCGCCTTCAGGTCCTTTTAAGTCTGGACGGCGTGAAACGTGACAACAGAGTGCGGCGAAGCCCTGCACCACGTCGCAAGGAACGTGTGCGCGATGTGGCTTCGGGAATGACGGAGCGACGGCGTGGAAAACGACTGCAAGGCTGGGCTTCGGCCCGTCCGACGAGCCGACTTCCTGAACAGCTCGGTGCACGTCGCGCGGCTGGGCTTTCTGTCTTGTTCTGTTTGTGTATTCTTGTATCGATTCGTAGTTTGCGTGCTTTGGCCGGATAGACGGGCGTATGGCGCGGCGAAACCGTGGCCGGGGGCGTTCGTGTTCGTTTCAAACCGATCGGCCGTTTTCCGCAATAGCAGGGTACGCTGTTGATTGCCGGTGTGGGGAGGTTCTGGCTGTCCGAAAAGCGGTGGGGCTTGGGGGGAAGGTGGTTTCGCCGTAAACTGGAAAAAAGTTCGTGCGTGATTGCGTCTCGTCGACACGCACGACCTGTGCCGATTCTCGGGGACGGGCGGTTGCCGCGGCGGGTTGCGGGCGAAGCGCACGGAGAGCGAGC
>CAYVVR010000045.1:13122-13354 GCA_964454655.1 uncultured Planctomycetaceae bacterium
ATCTTGGGGACCGGTGGTTGCCGCGTCCCGTTTTTCGTTTGTCCCCCCGGATGTTCCCACGATTGCAAGCGATCGTGCGAACGCACACTTGTCGAGGAGTCGTCGCCATGGGAGCCGAGCTGTTGGTCACGCCTCTCCACTCGCGACATGTCGAGCTCGGTGCTCGAATGACCGACTTCGGCGGCTGGGATATGCCGTTGCAGTATTCCGGAATCATCAACGAACATCTGGC
>CAYVVR010000046.1:0-13301 GCA_964454655.1 uncultured Planctomycetaceae bacterium
GTGTCGAACACCCCTGTTGCATGCGGGTAGTTGCCCAGTTTCGGCGGGTCGCCGGTGACGAACAAGATGTTTCGAATGCCGCAGGCGGCACAGGCGAGCAAGTCGGCCTGCATGCCGATCAGGTTCCGGTCGCGGCAGCAAAAGTGCAAGATGACCTCGATCATCGCCTCGCGCTGGATGCGGTCGGCGGTGATCAACGGCGAGATGCGCGAACTCGCCCGCGGTCCGTCGGGAATGTTCACCGCGTCGATGCCGTGACGATACAGCAACCGGCTCTTTTCGATGATCGCGCCGAGGTCGTATCCTCGCGGCGGGACCAGCTCGACCGAGCTGACCCATTGGCCGTGCGCCAATCGCCAGGCGAAACGCGACCGTTGCGCGAACGGGACCGGCTCTTTTCGCTCGACCGGCTCGGTCGGTTCGAGGACGACCGGCTTCACCCTCGCACGGGTGAGCGGTTTGACCGCGTCGGCGACGGCGCGAATGTGGTCGGGCGTGGTGCCGCAGCATCCGCCTACCCCGGCTACACCCAAATTGATGAACCGCTTGGCGTACTCGGCTAGGTATTCGGGCGAGCAGAGATAGATGCGGCGGTTTTCGACTTCTTTGGGAACCCCGGCGTTCGGCTCGACGATCAGCGGGCGATCGACGATCCGGACGAGCTTTTCGACCGGCGCCAGCAAGCCGTGCGGTCCGCTGCCGCAGTTCAGGCCCCAAGCGAGCGGAACCGGATAGCCTTCGGGCAACGGGGCGAACACGTGCTCGACCGATTCTCCCGAAGCGGTTTCGCCGTCTTCGTAGATCGCCACCGAGACGACGAAGGGCACTTCCGGTCGCGACTTCATCGCCAGTGCGCACCGCAAGACGGCCTCGCGGCCCGGTTGTGTTTCGAACAAGATGAAATCGACGCCCCCTTCGATCAACGCATCGACTTGTTCGAGCAATGCCGCGACGCCGTTGTCTTCGTCGCGGCCGGGATTGAACGGCCCGATCGAACCGGCAACGTACACGGGGCGATCAGCGGCGTCGGCGACCTCGCGGGCGAGCCGCGCACCGGCGACGATGATGTCGCGTTGACGCTCCGCCAAGCCGAACTTTTCCAACGCCGGGCGGTTCGCTCCGAAGGTGTTCGTCGTCAAGACGTCGGCCCCGGCGGCGCAATAATCGGCGTGGATGCCGCGGATCAATTTCGGGTCCGAAAGCGACAACTCGTCGAAACAACGATTCGTGAAGACGTGGTGACGGTAGATTTCCGTCCCCATCGCCCCGTCGAACACGACGATGCCCTGCTTGATGAATTCTGCAAAACTAGGCCGTTCACTCATCGCCGGTGATTCCTCGATCGTCGATCCGGTAGAAGCGGCGGACGGACAACGACAGCCCGTCGACGGCTTGCCCGGTAGAGCAGCGGATCGTTGCCCATCAAACAACAAGGCGACCGGCGAAACCCGACCGTTTCGCCGATCGCTCAATTTTTCGGATCATCGTCGCCCGCCGCAGCGGGCGACTCTATCCAAGGTAACGAATCGCGGACGTCGTGGTAAGACGCGCCGATTCGAGAAATTTACAAGGCGTGGCAACGCCCCCGGGCGTGCTGCGCGGGCGCGTCGCGTCGGCCGGAGAAATCAGAAGCCGCCCGGACCGGGGCCCACGCCGGGACCCACGGGCAACGTGCCTTCTTCGATTCCCTTTTTGACGGCCGCGCCGAGCATCTTGAGGAGGTCTTCCTCGACCGAAATGCGAGTCGTATTCGCATTGTTTGCCGGATCGACCGTGACGAGAATCGCGACGCGATCGTTGTCGCCGAGTTTCTGAGCCGCTTCCATGAGTTGCTCGAAATCGGCGTCTTTTTCGCTATCGGGCGTCACGGCCGCGGCAAAATCGAGAACCGGTTTGACCTTGAGGTACGCTTCGACCGGCGGCACTTTTTTCGGCCCGGCGGCTTCGGAATCGTCGATGGCCTTTTTCAGCAGGGCAATTCCATCGGAACCGACGGCGAAGGTGACCAAGTCGTCGGAGAAGGCCACGACCACTTCCAGCTTTTCCCCGAAGACCTGTCGGACTTCCTTCGGCGCCTCGTCGGAGGGAATGCTCAAGACGTGCAGATCGAACCCCTTGTACGATTCGGCGTTGAGCTTCAGGTACTGGGCAAGATCTTCGTCGTCTTCCATCGCCTGCTGGAGCAGGTCCTTGATCTGGGCTTCCAGGTCGCGCGAAGCGGCGAAGGTGCACGCGCCCACGCCGGAGACCACGTTGTCGGTCAAGCTCAGCGAGGTCGCGATCTCGAAGGTGCCCTTCTCGAAGGTGGCCACCATGCCGTTAGCTACCGTGTCGACCAGCTTCGTGACGATCTTGCGTTCCTTCTTCGACAAGTCGTTGTTCTTGTTCAACTCGCTCTTGACGACGGCCAGGTAGAAGTCGAGCATGCCCTTGGCCTGCTCGATTTGGTTCGTTTCGGCCTTGACCGTTTCGCGAAGGGCGAGGGCAGCGTCGGGGAGGACGAACCCGCTCAACTGCGTCTCGACGCTGCCGTTGAGGGCGATTTGTTTCGCCAGATCGGTATCGGGCAGAACGCTTTGCACGACCGTCAAGGCGAGGTCGCCCTTGCTTTCATCCAGCGACAGGCCGATCGACAGCGTATCGAGCTCTTGGATGGCCTGTTGCCACTGCTGGATGGACATTTGCATCATTTTTTGCCGAGCGGCGAACATTTCGTCCGATTCGTCCGGCTCTTGCTGCAATCCTTGTTGGATCCCTTGCTGCAACAAGGCGAGTCCCATTTGCCGGAACATCTCGGGGACGTTCTGGATCCACACTTTGGCGACAATGTCTTCTTGGCCGATCGCCTGTGTCAGCGGCTCGCCGGGAGCCGAAACGGCGTTCAGGGCGTTTTGATCGTTGGCGACGATCGCCCAACCGTCTTTCTCGGTCACGAAGATTTGCTGACCGCCCCCGTCGATCGTGTACACGCCGTCGGCCGGTTCGAGCGGCCCGACGAATCCTTCGACGAGTTTCATGGTGGCGGCAAGGTCGGTGACGGGGATGCACCCGTACACGTAGAACTGGATACCGTCGGTCTGCACGACGACGCCCGCAGGCCGCACCGGGTCGATGCCCGGAATCTTGCCGTCGGGGCTGCCCAAAGCCGCCAGTTGTTGATCGACCTTTTGGGCCAGGTCCGGCATTTCGGCAAGCTTGCCGACGTATTTCACGTCTTCCAAGAATAGGTCGACGCCGGCGAAGCCGACGACTGCGACCGTCTTCATTTCGGTGCCGGTCGCACCACCCGGCTGGGCGGAAACCATTTGTGGGGCCACGGCCATGGCACACATCGCCATCGCCGACACAACCCAATTCCGCAACATACCCGATTTCACTGGGAACCCTCCTTCGTACGGCACTAAACCTAAGGCAACATACGGCCGATGATCGATCGGCGGTCGATTCGCACCACGACCGCGATGACTTTCGATACCGTTATCTCCAACACACCCGGCAAGCAATCGGTCACATGAATGGGAGGGATTTTCTCACCCCCATGTCAGAGGTTCACCCCGACTAGGGGGAACCCGTGCCGCCGGAATACCGGAACGCGGCAACCGGATTATAGGGCATGTTCTCGACCGAATCGAGCGCTACGCTAAGGATTCGGAAATCCCAAACGCCGAGAAGTGATTCGCTGGAGAATCCCCGATCTTGGCTTTTCGCCGCAAGTCGCACGTAATCCGTCGTTACGGGCGCGACGTGATCGGGGTGGTTCCGCGGGCGACGACCGAATCGTCTCGATCGACGCCCGGGGCGACGTGGCCCAGTCGATTCAAGAAAAGATCGTCGTCGGTCGGGGGCAATTTCACGCAAGTCAGATACGTCACGTGGCCGTCTTCGAACAGCACGTTTTGCCCCCGGCATCCATGCGGACCGCGAACGTGCTCGCCGCCTGCGGCAACGTTTTCCAGCGGCGGATCGGCCATCACGGCATACGTCGACCGGTTCAAACACCGGACCGGTCGGTACTCGCCGTGCGACACGTATCCCAGCGTGTAGCCGTACACGAACGACAGGTCGGCCACCTTCGGCGGGGCCGAACGCTCGGTCCGACACGTCGTCGTGGCGAAGGAGGGTAACCGGCCTTTCGGCGGCGCCGCCGGACAGTACAACGACGCCGGCTCGGGCAGGTATCCCGTTTCGAGCAAAAGCGGTGCATAGAATCCCGCCACGACGGGCTTGTCACGTTGCGACGGGGCGGGAAAGTAACCGTCGAATTGCTCGCTGTACGCCCTCAACCCCATCGCCAACCGATGCAAATTTTCGCGACATTGGGCGATGCGGGCGTTTGCCCGCGCGCTTTGAATCGCCGGAAACACCAACGTCGCCAAGAGGATCACCACGGCGGCCGCAACGGCGACGTCGAGCCGGCTCAACGAACGCGACGGCGCCGGCGGTTCGGGTAGCGGTGAAGGGGCCTCACGCGGCGACGTACCTCCAGCCCAGGCGACGGCACGGCAGGTCTTTTCTGCCAGTCCGGCAGGCGGGTCGTAAGGTTCGGTGGAATCGAGGCGGGCACAAAGGGTTTTCAGCTCACGAAGCCGCGCCGCCAAACGTGGATCAGCGGCCAAGCGGCGCTCTATCTCCGAGGTTTCCGAATCGTCGAGGCATCCTCGCAAGAAGCCCAACAGTTCGGCATCGGAGACGTCAGTCATGACCGGCGGCTTGTTGCGGAAGGAGCGATTCCAACTTGCGAATCGCAGCGTTGATGCGGCTCTTCACGGTCCCCACCGGGATCGAGAGAACCTCGGCTGCTTCGCGATACTTCAAACCCTGATAATACACCAGCAGCAGCACTTGGCGAAACATTTCGGGCAGCTCGTCGACCGCCCGACGAACGTCGTCGGTGTCTTCCACCGCCGCCAGCAGGTGATCGGGCTCGGCGGTTTCCGACTCGACGATGTCGGCCAGTTTGCCGCTGTTGTCTTCGGTTTGCGAGTCCAAGCTGAGCATGCGGTGACGGCGATTGCGGCGTTGCGCGTCGATCGCCTGATTGGTGGCCACCGTGTACAGCCACGGTCGCACGCGTCGCGAGGCGTCGAACTGGTTGCACTTCAAATGGACTTGAAGGAACGTGCTTTGGAACACGTCTTCGGCCATTTGGGCGTCGCCCAGGAACTGCCGCAAATAGCTGTACAATTCCCGTTCGTACCGGCGGACCAGTTCTTCGAACGCCTTCCGCTCGCCGGTTTCGCGGTACTCGACGAGCAGTTCTTCGTCGGACCGCTCCGCGCGGGGCGGACGGCATCGCTCTCGTTTCGCGTTGCGAACGGTGCTTCTCATCCGGCTTACGCGTTCGACGACAGGAAAGTTCGCATTCTTTCGGCCGGACCGACGATCGGTACGCCGCTGGCAATCACGCCGGGGATCTCTTCGTTGCTCGTAGCAAATCATTCTACGCGTTTCCTTCGGTCGTTCCGGGTGGTTGAACGTATTTCTGACACAACCGCTTCAACCGTCGCGACGATGGGTTCTATGTTTATGCAACCGGCGTGCCGTTCCGTTGAAGAACGAAAAAAATCCCCTTTTTGAACAGGTGTGTCGTCGTAACTGTCCTTCAAATAGTGGGTTGCGAGAAGTTTATCTTGCGGAAAAAATCAGGTATTGCGATACCGAATTAGTGGAAGAATGTACAATCTTCCGAAACAGCGTCGTTCTCCGCGCGGCCGCTCGCGGAAATCCGCGGATACGGGACGTTCGGCGCCCCCTGCTTGATGGGGGGAAGGGCACAAGTGTCTTTCGATCGCCGGACAAACCCCCGCGTCAGAGGGGTTAAAAGAGCCGCCCTTGTGTCGGACCGTCGATGTGTTTGGCCGGAATGCCGGCGTCGAGCAGTCGATCGACGAACGCGCGAGGTCCGTGCGTGCAATACACCATTTCCGGCCGCACGTGTTCGATCAGGGCGAACAGCTCGTCGTAGTCGGCGTGGTCCGACAGCGGAACGGCGGCATCGGCTTGCAGGCGGTACGGTGCCGCGGGGTGCACGGCCCAACCGGTCAAGAGAATTCGGAACACCGGGCGTTCGAACGCCGGAACCTTGGCCTGGGGCGGCAGAACGACGACTTCGTCCTCCGCGACTGCCGTGCCTTCGAGTCGACGATACCGGCCCAGCGCGACCCCGAATCGCTCGTAGATCGCGCTGATTTCGTAGACCGCCGGATGTTGAACGACCGCCTGCTCGGCATCGGTCAAGATACGCGTCGCCTCTTGGGCTTTGCCCAACGAGTAGGCGACGACGATGGGAATCTTGCCTTCCGCCCGAGCCGTTGCGATCTGTTCCAGCAGCATGGCGGCTGCCTCTTCGCGGGGAGGAAAGCGATACTCGGGCGAGCCGTAAGTGCACTCGGTGATGAGAACATCGGCCCGCGGCGGGGCGGCCGGCGGCACCGTCAGCGACGGCCGAAGCTTGAAGTCGCCCGTGTACAACAGTCGCGAGCCGTTTTCTTCCGCTAGCAGCATCGCCGATCCGAGACAATGTCCCGCGGGAAAGACGGTCAAGCGTGTACCGTTCCACTCGATCGGGCGTTCGTATTCCATTTCGCGAACCGGATGGTTGCCGCGTCGCAGGCGATACAAAACCGCGGTCTCGGGGGTGCACAAAGCGTAGGCATGCGAGGCGAGATGATCGGCGTGCGCATGCGAAATGAAGCCGCACGGTTGGCGACGACGAAAATCGATCGCCACGCCCGCGCGGGTCAAGCGAATTCCACCGTCGTAATGAAAGGCAACGCCCGAATGGCGAGCCGGCCTGTCGGGAGAACGCACGAACGACCTCGTGATCAGGAACCAAGAACTAAAGGGGAAACCGACCTCCACGTTGCCGCCTTGCCATCATGATACGGAAGCGGGAAGGCGGACCGGCGGCTTCCTCCCGAGGAGGGGGTTGGTTGTATCCTACTCGGCACGGTCTAAACTGGATAGTTTCGCCCGATCGGCAAGAGGTTCCCAGGGCGCGGCCGACGCCGCTTCTGCCCCTTCGGTCGATAACAGAGGTGTGTGATGTCTGCCCAGTCTTCCCCGATTATCGAAACCACCGATGCTTCCTTCGAAGCGGACGTGATCCAACGTTCATTCGAAACCCTGGTCGTGGTGGACTTTTGGGCGGCCTGGTGCGGGCCGTGTCGGATGTTGGGGCCGATCCTCGAAAAACTTGCCCGCGAAAAGGAAGGACAGTTCGTCTTGGTCAAGGCCGACGCCGACAAGGTCACGCGTGCGGCCGCCGAATTCGGCGTGTCGTCGATTCCGGCGGTGTTTGCCGTTCGCGACGGGCGGGTGATCGATCAGTTCGTCGGGGCGATGCCCGAGCCGCAAATTCGCGCCTGGATCGAGTCTCTCCAACCGTCGGAAGATGAGCTGTTGGCCCAAGAGGGCGAAAAACTTCTGGCTGCCGATCCGCAAGCCGCCGAGGCGAAGTTCCAAGAGGCCCTTGCGAAGAACGTGCACAATCTCCGCGCCCGCAAGGGGCTGGCGACGATTTACAGCGACCGCGGCGAACACGACAAGGCACGCGAGGTGCTCGAAGAACTGGCCGAAGCAGGGGCCTTGGATGCCGAGGCCGAAAAGATGCTCGCCGAATTGAAGCTCGGTGAAGCGGTCGACGACGCCGAGTTGTCGTCGTTGCAGCAGCAGGCCGATGCGAATCCGAACGACGGAGCGGCGCAGCTCGCGTTGGCCAAGGCGTTGGCCGCTTCGGGGCGTTATGAAGAAGCGATGGAGCGGGCCCTGGCGGCGTTCCAAAACGATCGCGCCGGAAGCGGGGATGCCGCCCGCGAATTCCTCGTCCAGATTTTTCAGCTCCTTGGTGAAGACGATCCCCGGACGACCGAGTATCGCCGCCGTCTGACGATGCTCATGTTTTGAGCTTCGGCGGTCGTGTCTCGAGTTTCAGAAGGCGGCCACGAATGAACGAGCACCAGGCGACCGACATCCCGCGAGCAGACGACGAAGCCATTCGTCTGTACGGGGTGCGCGTTCACAACCTGCGGAACATCGACCTGGTGATTCCGAGAGACCGCCTGGTGGTGATCACCGGCCCCAGCGGATCGGGAAAGAGTTCGCTGGCGTTCGATACGCTGCATGCCGAGGGACGCCGTCAGTTCATCGAAAGTCTTTCGGTGAACGCGAGGCAATTCTTGAACCAGATGGAGCGGCCCGACGTCGACTTGATCGAGGGGTTGCCGCCGACGATATCGATCGACCAGCACGCGGGCGCTCGCAATCCGCGCAGCACCGTCGCCACCCTGACCGAAATCTACGACTTTTTGCGACTGCTTTACGCCCGGCTGGGTGACGTGCGATGTTACCGCTGCGGACGCCCGATTCGGCGTCAAACGCCCGACGAAATCAGTGAAAGCCTTGCGCGGCTGCCCGAGGGAACGCGGGTCATGCTGCTGGCACCGGTCGTCCGCTCGCGCCGGGGAACGCACGGCTCGAAACTCACGGCGATTCGCAAATGGGGATTCACCCGCGCCCGCATCGACGGCGAAGTGTACGACCTCGACGATCCGCCGTCGTTGAACAAAACGGAACGGCACAACATCGAGGCGATCGTCGATCGGCTGGTCATCCGGCCCGGACTGGAAAAACGTATGAAAGAGTCGATCGCCACGGCCTTGCGCTACGGCGACGACGTCCTCATCGCCGCTTGCGAGGTCGAGGACGAACACGGCGAGAAAATTTGGCGCGACGTTCTCTTCAGTGCGCGGCACGCCTGCCCGAGTTGCGATATCAACTACGAAGAGCTTGAGCCGCGGACGTTCAGTTTCAGTAGTCCGTACGGCGCTTGTCCCTACTGTGAAGGGCTGGGCATCTTCGAACAATTCGATCCCGAAGCGGTCATCCGCGACGAGAAACGATCGCTGGCCGAGTCGCCCTTCGTGCCCGCGGGCACGGTCGACAAGTTGTTGCGGGAACACGCCGAGGAACTCGAGCGTTTGATGGCCGCCGGGGGATTCGACGAACACACACCGCTTTGCGAACTGGGGCCGAAAGTTCGCAAGGCGTTTTTGTACGGCCATCCGAAATATTTTCCCGGCTTGTTCACCTTGATGCGCAAGGCCCTGGCGACGACGACCAGCCGGCGCACCAAGAAGGCATTGGAGCAGTTGATCGCCGAGTTGCCGTGTCCCGAATGCGGGGGGGCGCGGCTGCGGGCGGAAGCCCGCTCGGTCTACATCGGCGAAAAGACGATCTGCGAGGCCGTGCAAATGACCGTCGGCGAGGCGGTCGCCTTCTTCGGCGGACTGACCTTTGCGGAATCGCACGAGAAGATCGCTCAGCCGATCCTTCGCGAGATCAACGGCCGCTTGGCGTTCCTCGACCAGGTCGGGTTGGGCTATCTCACGCTCGACCGTTCGGCCGACACGCTTTCGGGAGGCGAGTTGCAGCGCGTGCGGTTGGCGTCGGGCCTCGGTTCGGGACTGGTCGGTGTGTGCTACATTCTGGACGAACCGTCGATCGGCTTGCATCCGCGCGACAACCAACGGTTGATCGACGCGATGCGGGAATTGCAACGGCGCGGCAACTCGGTGTTGGTCGTCGAACACGACGAAGCCGTCATGCGCGAAGCCGATTGGCTGATCGATCTCGGCCCCGGAGCGGGAGAAGCCGGCGGACGGATCGTCGCCCAAGGCACCATCGAACAGGTCATGCAAGTCGACGATTCGCCCACCGGCCGTTACCTCGCCGGGAAAACGACGATCGCCGTTCCCGAAAAACGACGCCGTATCGCCAAGAGCCGCTCGCTGACCATCGAAGGCGTCACCACGAACAACCTGAAAGACGTGACCGTCATGTTCCCGCTGCAAGCCCTGGTGTGCGTGACAGGCGTGAGCGGGGCGGGAAAGAGCTCGCTCGTCGGCGAGACGCTCGTTCGGGCCGTACGGCGACGTCTTACCGGCGGCGGCCCCAAGCCCGGACCTCATCGGGGACTGCGCGGACTGAGCAAGATCGATAAATTGGTCGAAATCGATCAGTCGCCCATCGGCCGGTCGCCTCGTAGCAACCCGGCGACGTATACCGGCGTCTTCGATGAAATCCGCAAGGTGTTCGCCGGAACGCGGGATGCCAAGCGACTCGGTTTTACGGCCGCCCGGTTTAGCTTCAACAGCAAAGGCGGACGCTGCGAAACCTGCCAAGGTCAAGGTCGGCAGAAGATCGA
Source organism: uncultured Planctomycetaceae bacterium (assembly GCA_964454655.1). GTDB lineage: Bacteria > Planctomycetota > Planctomycetia > Pirellulales > Thermoguttaceae > CAYVVR01. The sequence continues at coordinate 10,205 of CAYVVR010000046.1, forward strand.
AATGAACTTTCTGCCCGACTTGTACGTCGTGTGCTCGGCGTGCGACGGAAAGCGGTTCAACGAGCAAACCTTGCAGGTGCGGTATCGCGACCGTTCGATCGCCGACGTCCTCGATATGTCGATCGACGAGGCCGCCGAGTTCTTCGAGAATTTCGCGGCCGTCAAACGCGTGCTCGACGCGCTGCGCGAAGTCGGCTTAGGCTACCTGCGGTTGGGACAGCCCTCGAACACCCTTTCCGGCGGTGAAGCCCAGCGGGTCAAGCTGGCGAACGAACTAAGCCGCGTCGATACCGGCAAGACGCTGTATGTCCTCGACGAACCGACCACCGGCTTGCACTTCGACGACATCAGCAAGTTGCTCGATGTCTTGAATCGGCTCGTCGATCGGGGAAACACGGTGATCGTCGTCGAACATCATTTGGACGTCCTCAAGACGGCCGACTGGATCATCGACCTGGGACCGGAAGGAGGCCGCGAGGGCGGATACGTCGTCGCCGAAGGCCGTCCCGAAGATATCGCCCGGCTCGAAGACAACCACACGGGCCGTTTCCTCCGCAGCATGCTGCCTCTTTCCTGACTTCCGAAGACCGGGCCGGCGAAGAAATCACCTTGCTCGCGAAGAAGTCGGAACCGCCGCAATCGTAAGTAATGCCGGGCCGCCGTTCGATCGCCGCACGGCGGTCGTGCCGTTACAATGACGGCTTTCAACGAAACCCGAGTCGAACGAAGCAACTCAGGAAAAAGGCCGTGTCGTCGCAGGAAAATCGCAACACGCGCAAACTGATCGTCGGCTGCGACGAGGCCGGTTACGGGCCGACGCTTGGACCGCTGGTGATCGCGGCCACCGCCTGGGAAACAACCGCCGATACGACCGGTGCCGACCTGTACCGGCTTTTGGCATCGGCTGTTTCTTCCGGTACCGAACGCGGTTCGACGCGACGGGCGACTCGCGTCGAAGAGGGTGATCCGGAAAAACTCATCGTGGCCGATTCGAAACAGGTCTACCGCCCCGGAGGGACGATCGCGGGGTTGGAACGTGCCGTGTCGGCCTTGGCCGCCTGCTTGGGACGAACGCCGGCGACGCGCAACGCCCTGTTTCGCATGCTCGATCCCGAGGTACACGGCGACTTGGCCGCGGTGCCGTGGTATCGCGCCGATCGGCCTCTTCCTGCGTGCCTTTCCGCCGATTCGATCGAAACCGCGACGCAACGGTTGCGCGACGCGTGTGCGCAAGCGGGCGTTCGGCCCGTCGGGCTGCGGGCGCGAATCGTACCGGCGGGCCGCTTCAATCGGTTGCTGGCACGGTACGGTGGGAAAGGCTCGTTGCTTTCGCACGCGACGCTCGAAACGGCGATCGCGCTGATCGACGAAGCGGCTTCGGCGGAAGTCGACCGCATCGAAATCGCCTGCGACCGACACGGCGGCCGCAAGCATTACGCGGGCATCACGGCCGAATGTTTCGAGACGGCGCTAGTACACGTCGTCGAGGAACGGCCCGATTGCAGCCGTTATACGTTCGTTCGGCGAGGACGCGCGGTTGAGATCGCCTTTCGTACCGGCGGCGAATCGTTGCTGCCTGCGGCGTGGGCCTCGATGATCGCGAAGTACGTGCGGGAACTGGCGATGGAGGCGTTCAACCGTTTCTGGCGGGAACACGTCGAGACGGCGCCGACCGCCGGGTATCCGCAGGATGCAAAGCGATTCTTGGCCGAGATCGAACCGGCTCGTCGCCGACTGGGCATCGATCCGGCGATTCTTCGGCGGGCGAAGTGATACGGAAGCGGTCGGCGACCAGAGGCGAACAAAACAGACGGCCCATTGTCGATTGTCGACAACGGGCCGAATGCGATATCGACGAAGAGGGGATCAGAACATCATCGTCGCGGCGCACTGGGCCGCACGCCCAACGCCTGGTTCGATTGCGATCGCGGGTTGTTCACCGTCTTTGCCCACGTGTGGTCGGGAAGGTACGGCTGGAACGGATCCCGCTTGAAGATCTGGAAGAAGTCGTTGCGATTGATCTTGGGATTTTCGATCTGGAACACCACCCGCTGCTGCGTGCTGGGTTGCGCCGAGGGATAAAAGATTTGCAAAGCGAACAGGTCCATCGTGGGATACTTCAAAATGATGTGCGCTCTCGAGAAATTGGCCGCTTCGCGTTGATGACGCGGTAAGGCCTCGATCCAGATTTCATCTTTCACGTTGGCCGGGGTGATCAGCCGCATGAAATAGCGGCGTTTGAGCGATTCGGCTTCGGCCCCGAACAGAAACGGCAGCGGCCCTTCGGTGATCGACTTACCTTGCAGCTCGGGCGGCAGGGGCGTTTCGACGATTTGCTTCGTCTCGTAGCGATACTCGTAGACCGATTTTCCGTCGCACACCCATCGTTCGGGATGCGGCGAATCTTGATAGCGGTCGCCGACGGCTTCCTTGTCGACCAAGAACAACCCCTTGTCGGGGGCCGAATACATCACCTTGCCGCGGCAGATTCGCTTGGGCGCGTTCTGCGGCCCGTTGACGGGATCGAATTCCCAGCGGGTGAATTCGCATTCGAAGTTCTGGATTTGTTTGCTGCGCTGTTCCCAGGCGGCCAGAACCCGATCCAGTTGCGCTTGTTCGTAAGGCGTCAACTGAAAGGGCGGCGGCAACAGGGCGTCTTCCTGCGGCGCCGGGCCGGTACGACGTTCCAACCGCGGGTCGTTCGGCACGACCGGCTGGTTCGGGGCGGGGACGGTCCCGGGTTGACCGGCATAAGTCGGACGGCCGTAGCCTTGGTTCCCTTGGGGAGCGTACGGAGCCTGAGCCCATCCCGTGCCGGCGACGGCAAGCCACATTAGACCTATGCACACATACGAGATCCGGGCGAATCGCCGCATCGGTTCCTCCTTGATCGTGCGTCGGTTCATGGACGGCAGGGGGGGCGAGCCCCCCGCACCGGAGGCGAGATCTCCGGCGCGTCTTCGCGGCAAATCGCCCGCATTCTACCACGTTCCGCCCGATTTACCGATAGCGGTTTGGTTCCCCGCGGCACCGCGGGACCAATTCAGCTTTTGCGGTTGGTTTGTGGGTTGAGAGAATGTCAATAGCAAGTTTTGGA
>CAYVVR010000047.1:0-13255 GCA_964454655.1 uncultured Planctomycetaceae bacterium
GCACGGGCACTTGTTCGGCACCGCACAGAAGCGTCACATCGGTCACCGGTCCCGCTTCGGCCCCGGGAGCTTCCAGCGACAAGGCGTCGAACAGAATCCAGCTACCGCGGATGTTTTCGAGCGTCAGCGTGTTCGTTCCCTGCCGAAACGCCGCCGGCGGAAGGTTGAACTCGAGGACCGAGGCGATGCCGCGTTCGGGCTTGCCGGTAATGCTGTCGTCGGGGCCACCGCGAGGGGCGTCGCGTTCGACGATCGTCTTACCGTTGAGCGACAACCGCAGCCGGGGCGGCGATCGGTCGTGCGAATCGGCCAAGAAAACCCGCAACACGGCCGTTGCATCGGGAAGCCGCTTCAGCCCGAACAAAACGACGGCCGTATGTCGCTTGCCGCCCGCCCAAGTGTCGGCGGGACCGGGAAGCACGTAGGGCCAGTCGGCTTCGGGCCGCGATTGCCCCACCACGAACACGGGATCGGCGTCGTATTCGGCGTAGCGATTCGGCGCGAGGGCGAATTCCCGCGTGTCGTGATCGACCGTGCCGATCTGCCACAAGGGCGATTCCGCGGCACTCGCGACGGCCGTCGACAAGAATCCGAATACGACCACCGGAAACGCGCAACCGAAAAACCTCGGCATGACGACACCTCGGGTAAAAGAAAGCCGAAACGGTTCGGTGCCGACTGTTCGTTTCCCGCCGACTTCGGCAGGTGCTACAATACCCCAAGAGGCGGTGCAACGGGAAGACGCGGCGACTCTGCGGGCATGGTACTTGGCTGCCTTCCTGAACGCAAACGAATCGTCTGATTCACGACAAAAAAGCATCACGGTCGATTGGAGCAGCGGGAACCGATGACGACCGATCCGCAAACGCTGGTCACCGTGGCCACTTACAACGAGATCGAAAATCTGCCGCGGCTGGTCGACACGATCTTCGACGCCGCGCCCGAGGTGCACATCTTGGTCATCGACGACAACAGTCCCGACGGCACCGGACGTTGGGTCGACCAGCGTGCAGCCGAGGAGCCGCGTTTGAAGTGTCTTCACCGCGAAGGCAAACTAGGGTTGGGCACGGCGACCTTGGCGGGCATGCGGTACGGCATCGAGCACGGTTACCGCTACGTGTTGAATCTGGACGCCGACTTCAGCCATCCGCCCGAGAAGATTCCCGAGCTGATCGCAGCCATGGATCCGGAAGACGGTCCCCCGGCCGACGTCGCCGTCGGCTCGCGCTACGTTCCCGGCGGAAAGATCGAAGGATGGCCGCCGCACCGGCGGTTGATGAGCTGGGGCGTGAACACGTACGCGCGGCTGCTGCTGGGCTTGCCCGTCCGCGACTGTAGCGGCGCGTTCCGCTGCTACCGTGCGTCGACCTTGGCCCGCGTCGATTTTCGGCTGGTGCGCTCGCGAGGATATTCGTTCCAGGAAGAGATTCTGTATTGGCTTCGGTGCGTGGGCGCGCGAATGGTCGAGGTTCCCATCACCTTCGTCGATCGGCGTTTCGGCAAGTCGAAGATCAACTGGAAAGAAGCCGTCGCCGCACTGGGGATTTTGGCCTGGATCGGCCTGCGACGCCCGTTTTGCCGACCATACGCCCCGACCGAACGTCGCAAAGCAGGATGATCCCGTCGCAACCTTCCGACCGGGCGATTCAGGACCAAGAAACGCGATCGTCTTGTGCACAATGCAAAATCGTCGCGCACGAACGCTACCGTCTTCGCGTGCCCGGTGTTTTTCAAAAGGGGCAATTTCGTGGAACGCCCAGCGAAGGCGGCTACAATAGGAAAAGCCGTCGGATCGGCGATCTCTTCTACGGCCGAAACGGCTTCGGCCTTCGGAACGACTCGGCTCCTTCGCGATCACAGTGAGCGATATCGATGACGCAAGGCAAAGGTCGACCACGGAAGACCAACCGGGTGGTGCGCCGCCCCGCAACTCGCTTTGCGCACTTGAAGAAGCGCATGGAACGTCGCGCGCTCGACGATCCGCGGAAACGCCGAGGCGGAAAATGACGCGAGAAACGTAAATGGGCTATCGCAATCTTCGAGAATGCCTCGACGACCTGGCGCGGACCGGGCAGCTGGTGCGCATCGACGAGCCGATCGATCCGCACCTCGAAATGGCTGAAATCCAACGCCGCGTGTTTGCCGCCGGCGGACCGGCCTTGTATTTCGCCAGCGTCCGCGGATGCTCCTTTCCCATGGTCTCGAACTTGTTCGGCACCATGGAGCGGGTGCGATTCATCTTTCGCGACACCCTCGATCGCCTGCGCCAGATGGTCGAGCTCGGCGCCGACCCGGCCGACGTCTTCAAGCGACCACGGCTGTTGTTGAAGTTGCCCTGGTGGGCACGGCATGCACGACCGAAGACCGTCCGCCGCGGCCCCGTGCTGGCGAACACGACGACCCTCGATCGCCTGCCGGGATTGGTCTCGTGGCCCAACGACGGCGGCGCGTACATCACGCTGCCGTTGGTCTATACCGAAGATCCTACGCGCCCCGGCTACCTGCATTCGAACCTGGGCATGTACCGCGTGCAGATCTCCGGGGGCAAGTACGAGCGCAACCAGGTCGGCTTGCACTATCAAATCCATCGCGGCATCGGTATTCATCACGCCAAGGCCATCGAAAGCAAGCAAAAGCTGCGGGTGAACGTGTTCGTAGGCGGGCCTCCCGCGGCCATCGTCGCGGCCGTGATGCCTCTTCCCGAGAACATGAGCGAGCTGCTTTTCGCCGGACTTTTGGGCGGGCGACGCATCGCGATGATCCGCCGCGGCGACGAATTGCCGATCATGGCCGAGGCTGATTTCGCCTTGTGCGGCTACATCGAGCCGCGAAACCTTTTACCCGAAGGACCGTTCGGCGATCATCTCGGATACTACAGCCTGCAACACGATTTTCCCGTGATGCGTGTCGAGAAGATTTACCATCGCTCGGGCGCAGTTTGGCCCTTCACCGTCGTGGGCCGTCCACCCCAAGAAGACACGATGTTCGGCCGGCTCATTCACGAGCTGGTCGGGCCCATCATTCCGAAGACGATACCCGGCGTGCGCGCGGTTCATGCGGTCGATGAGGCGGGCGTCCACCCGTTACTGTTGGCCGTCGGCAGCGAGCGATACACGCCCTACAGCGAACGTGAGCGGCCGCAAGAACTGTTGACGCAGGCCAGCGCGATTTTGGGGCAGGGGCAATTGTCGCTGGCGAAATACCTGTTCATCGCAGCGACCGAAGACGATCCCGAACTAGACGTTTACGAAGTCGACGACTTCTTGCGGCATATCCTCGAACGGGTCGACTGGCGGCGCGATCTGCATTTCCACACCGAAACGACGGCCGATACGCTCGATTACACGTGCGGGGCACTCAACCGCGGCTCGAAAGTGGTGATTGCAGCGGTCGGAAAGCCGCGGCGGACGCTGCCGGTCGGAATCGACACCCGCTTGCAGTTGCCCAAGGGCTTGGGGTTCGAGAAACCGCACGTCATCTTGCCGGGCATCCTCGTCGTCCAGGGACCGCCCTTTTCGCCCGACGAACGCGGAAAGGACATCGCCGTCGCTCAGTTCTGCGCACACTACACGCGCAAGGATGCGATCAACCTGTATCCGCTGGTCGTCGTCGTCGACGACGCCCACTTTGCCGCGTCGTCGCTGTCGAACTTTTTGTGGACGACCTTCACCCGCAGCGATCCCGCAAGCGACATCTACGGAATCGACGCGACCACGACCGACAAGCACTGGGGATGTGCGGGCTCGTTGGTGATCGACGCGAGGGCGAAACCGCACCATCCACCGCCGTTGATCGAAGATCCCGAAATCACCGAGCGGGTCGACAAGTTGGCCGCCCCCGGCGGGCCGCTGCACGGGATCATCTAACACGCCCCGTCGGCAACACCGCTGTTGCGGCAGGTTCCCGACCGCCCTTCAGTTCTTGGTGCGCAACAGTTGGAAGTCGTACAGCGTGGGGCCTTCCGTGGCTTCGAGCACGTGCAGTCGCACGCGAGGGCCCACCTCGACCGGCGGAAAGCGAACCGGCTCACCGGGCGGAAACCGCGTGCCCTCATGGAATGCCGTCCACTTGCCGTCGCGAAACGTCTCCAACGCGTAACGCCGAATGCGCGGTTCGTATTCGTTGACGATCACCGCATCGACCGTTTTGGGACCGGCGAGCGCGATTTCCAGCGTGCATTCCGAGGTTCCCACATCGGTCGCCCAACGGGTGGTCGGGTCGTCATCGACCGCACACTGCGGGCCGTATTGTGCGACCATGCCGCGATACACGTTCGAGGCCGTGGCCGGGCGTCCGAGCGTGACCGGCTCACCGGCATAGCGGCTGATGCGTACCTCGCCGGCCGGGCCGTCGAGTTCCAGCACCACGATCGTATCGATCGCGTCACGATCTTTTTCGGCCACATCGACGACCACGCCCTCGGTCGTTTGCTGGACGGTAGCCGTGCCGCCGGTAAGCGTCCGTTGCGCGACGATCTTCTTGTCGATCGCCGGAAGCCGCACAGGAAACGCATCGGGCGAAAGAACATGAAGGTAGACCGTGTTGCCGCGGTACGTCGAGGCGATCGAGTCGGTGCGGGGGAAGGGACCGCCGCGGGTGTCGTAGATCGACTCGCCGTAGCGTTCCAGCCAATCGCCGATTTGTTCGAGTCGTTCGACCTGGCGCGGTTCGATGCGTCCGTCGGGCATGGGGCCGACGTTCAGCAGCAGGTTCCCGTCGCCTCCGACCACGCGGACGAGCGTGTGGATGCATTCCTCAAGCGACTTCAGCCGGTCGTTCGGCTTCCACGCCCATTGTGTGCAGATGGTCATGCACGTTTCCCACGGACGATCGGTTTGCATGCGACCGATGCGTTGTTCGGGCGTATCGAAATCGGCCGGTAGTCCCGCGCGGTTGTTGATCAAGATTTGCGGCTGCAATTTGCGAATCATTTGAAACAGCCGGGGCGAATCCCAGTCTTCGGGCTTACCGCCCAATCCGTCGAACCACAAGATATCGACCTGCCCGTAGTTGGTAAGCAACTCACGAATCTGGGCGTGCAGGTAGGCGATGTATTTGTCGTGTCGCTCGGTTCGATAGTCGGGGTGATGCCAGTCGGGCGGCGAGTAGTAGCATCCCCACCACAACCCGGCACGATGACAAGCATCGGCCAGCTCTTTGACCACGTCGCGACCGAAGGGGCTTTCGGGGCTGGTGATCTTGTAGTCGGTCTGCTGCGTGTCGAACATGCAGAAACCGTCGTGATGCTTGGTCGTAAAGACCATGTAACGCATGCCCGCCCGCTTGGCGATGGCGGCCCACTGGTCGGCATCGAACTTCACCGGATTGAACTCTTTGTAGAGATTGTCGTAGACCTCGACGGGGATGCCGTTCGGATTGCGTCCCGTTCGATGGCCGCGACGTTCCCCGCCGCGCGACCAGCCGATTTCGGTTCCTTTCAAGCTCACCGGCCCCCAGTGGATGAACATGCCGAACTTGAGCTTGCGCCATGCTTCGATGCGTTCGGGCGGCGCGTTCATGTAATCGGGAACGTCGGCGGCAACGGCCCCCGCTTCGCTTGGATAGGCCGCCTGTCCCCACAGGCCGCTTACCGCGACCACGACAAGCGACATCAAAAACGTGCAACACCGCCGTTGCCGTCGAGCGGTCGAGGTGACGATCCCATTTCGTTGCAAGCGCATCAGGAAGGTTCCTCCACACGAGTGAGCATACCGCCGTCGCGATCGAAAGGCCGCGAACAAGCGGCGGCGGTTCGGGATGGGCTGTCGAATCTCGCGAAATCAGGGGGACGTCTTCGGACGCAAACAGGCCAACGAGCCGTCTCGAAGCGACATGAACAACGCGCCGTCGGCGGCGATCAGGCCGTCGAATATCGGTTCTGCGTCGAGCGACAATTCGTGGACGACGCGTCCGTCGTCGCCGTCGACGACGACCAGCTTCGCGCCTTTGCGACCTTCGAAGGGGGCGTACGGATCGTTCGGGTCGAACACGTCGGGCGGGCCGGCGGCGAAGATCAAGTCGCCCGCCTTGACCATGCCGCGGATCCGCACGGGAATCCACGTCTTCCACAAGGGCGGTTCCGCCCGCGTGTAACCGATCATCTTGTCCAAACCGAACGCCTCGCTGTCGAGCGGTCGCTTGCCGCCGTCGCGCGGAATGTACGATTGCGGCAGCCATTCGACCGGTTTGCGGGCGCCCGGCTCGCCGACGATTTGCGGTTCGTTCTCGTTGCGGTCGGCGAACAGCAAGTAGCCTTCGCGACCGGGAAAGAACATCGGGCTGTGGACGTTCCGGTAGTAGTACACCCGCACGGCGTAGGTACGCTCGGGATCGACCACCAACAACTGTCCCGACTTCGGGGCTTGGTTCGCCAACTGGAAGCCGGGCCACCGCTTCGAGTACATCCAGAAGGCTCGGTTGTACCACGATCCGTCGAGCATCGTGCCCGTCGAAAACACGTGCAATCCGACATCCTTTTCGCCCTTCGACGAAAGAATCTCGGACTCGATCGGTTTCAAATCGGGCGTCAATTTCTTCTGCCGCATGTAGACGTAGCCGCCTTCGGCCACGAGGACCTCGACGTTCGCGCCTTCGAGGAAGAAGCCCATATCGCGGGTTTCGCCCACCTTGGGGAACGGCCCGGCCAGCACCGTTTGATGGCGGATTTCACCGGTGATGGGGTCCAACGCCCACAGTTGAACGCCGCCGTCGAGGTAGGTCGATCGTCCCGCGGCGACGTACGCCGTGCCGTCCTCGACGAGTACGCTTCCGTGAACGGGCCACACCGATTCGAGCTGATCGAAGACGGCCACGCGGCAATCGGCAGGCGCCGCGAGGAACCGCCAGGCCAAGGCACCGTCTTCCGCCCGCAGGCAGTAGACCCATCCGTCGACCGAACCGAACAACACGGCTCCACGATAGACGGTGGGCGGCGAGTCGATCCGTCCACCCGCGACGAACTTCCAAATCGGTTGTCCGTCGTTTGCATCCAACGCGTACACGGTGTGCGCGTCGATGTCGGCAATGTACACGCGTCCGCCGGCTACGACCGGCTGCGTCAGCTTGCTGCCGAGCTTCGTCCGCCAGGCCGGGAGTACATCCTTGCTCACTTCGATGGGAGTGTATCCGTGTCGCGCCGGATCATGCCGATAGGTCGGCCAGTCGGCGGGACCGACGGCATCGGCCGACAACGCCTTCGAGCCGTAAGCCGGGCCGCGTTCGAGCCGACGGTCGTCGGCCACCCGTCGTGACCGGAAGTCGGTATCGTCCGTGGTCGCTACGAACCCCAACAGTTTCGAACCCGGTTGGCAGAAGCACTGGTCGGCGGGGACGTACATCAACCCGTTGGCGGGCATGATGCCCAGCTTGCAGGCTCCGCGCAGGAAGTTGTTCTGCGAGTGCTCGCCGTCCACCAGGTCCATGAACTCGGCGCCTTCCATGCCGCTGATGATGAATCGCTCGGTCGCCTTGTTACGATAACAGCGGTGATGATGTTCGGGGCTACGAAGTTTCGAGACGAACACGCGTTTCTTCTCTTCGCCCGTGCGGATGTCGTAGCCCACGGCCATGGCGTTTTCGCTCTTACCGATCGGAAGCCCGTTTTCGTCGACCGGCACCATGCCGCGCCACACCAGCCCGTCGATGACGAACAGATCGACCGACTCGGCACCGCCGGACCGCGGCACCGTCTTTTCCCATAGTTTGTCGCCGGTTGCTGCATCGAAGACGGCCAGCTTTCTACCGTCGAACCAAAACACCTCGCCTTCGGCGGCGATCAACGTCTTTCCGGTACCTTTGACGCCGGAAGTCGACCACAACGCTTCGCCGGTCTTCAAATCGACCGCCGACAGCGTGCCCGCGGTGAAATAGACGACTCGCCCTTCATCGGCGGCCAACATCAGGCTGCGGATGTCGGGCGTCTCTTTTTTCCACAAGATCTCGCCGTCCGCCGAAAGCCCGAACAAGATCGATCCCGCTTTTCCCGAGTCGCCTTCGGATGCCGAGCGAACGACGACGATGCCGTCTTCGTACAAGATTTCCCGCACCGGGTTCGTTTCGGGGACGGTTTTCAAAACATCGCCGGTCACCGGGTCGAGAATGCTCAACGGCGCGCGGTAAGCCAAGGTGGCGTACAACCGTTCTTCGGTCGCCACGACGCGGCGTTGATTTTCTTCGGGAACGACGGTGCGAAAGCCGCGAGCTTCGAGCCAGTCGACTTTGCCCCGCTCGGGCGCCCACTCGGGCCATCCCCACGATTCCAAGGGACGCTTCCACAATAGCTTGCCGTTGAAGGCGTCGCGGCAGATCAAGCTCCAACGCTCGGGCAACCGCTTGTCGGTAACGCCGATCAATCCTTCGTCGAAGATGTAATACAGCCGTCCCCCGGCCGAAACCATCCCTTCGATACCCGAGGGCGTTTCGTGGCTTCGCAACCAAAGCGGGGGCGCGACCCACTGAACCGCTCGCGGCGGGCCGACTTCATCGTCCTCCGCGACCGCGTTGTTGCCCGCGTCGTGCAAGAAATGCGTCCACTGGTCCAGGTCTTCCGGCCACGGCTTCGCAACGATCGAGCCGTCGGCAAGGCGATAGATCGCACCGCCGGGCGCGAGAACGCGAAGCAACTCGTCCTCGGCAATGCCTTGATCGTCGACGACGACGATCAAGTTCACGAGATTGTCCGTCAGCGGAAGGACGTCTCCGGCAAGTCGATCGGCCGAAACGAAGCCGTATTTTCCCCGAGCGGCCAGATGACTGCGAACGTCGCTGACCGTTTGCAAGTCACGGGAGAACATGACGACCGTGTACCGATCGTTCGCCCGCAAGCCCTCAGCCAAGGCGCCGTCGCCGCCGAGGACGACGACGAATCCGCCATCGGTGTTCGTTTGTTGCAAGATTTCCTCGGGCGTGGCGGCGAAAGCGCAAACCGCCCCGCAAAGCAGCAACAGGGCCGTTGCCCACCCGGCAGCGTGACAAATGAACCGTCGTACCGGCTTTCGTGCCCGCATGATCGACCTCCTCGGTTGGTTGTTGTGCGACAGAATCGATCGACGCGCTCGGCGAGCGTCGCTTGCACAACCCGCCGCGGGCAAGACGCCTGTTTCCCGCTTCGAGCTTACTCGGGCGGAAGCCGAAACGAAAGGGTTTCGCCGCCGATTTCCTACTGCGACCGGTTTCGCGCTAGTTCGCCTGCGACAGGTCGACGCCGGTCAGGATGCGAATCAGCTCGACGTCCGGCTCGTCGGCCGAGTCGGCAATCCCAAATCCGCCCTTGTAATCCCAGTTGGCCCAGGCGATGCCGTGCGTCTCGAACATCGTGCGGACGTCGCGGTACCAGGCCAATCGCACGTCCCGCGGACAGGCCTCGATGCACCCGAACTCGCCGCAATACAGCGGCAAGCCGGTTTTCTTTGCGACGGCCAGCGGTTTGGCGATCATTTTCGTCAACACGTCGAGATTGTATTCCCCGTTGTGCGCCTTGGCGAACCGCTGTTGGTCGGGTGGCAACGCTTCGATTTCTTCCGGACGAATCAGCCGTCCCGGATAGTGGATCGGGCCGGTATAGTCTTTGTTTCCCGTCCACGAAGCCCGATAGTGTGTGACCAAGAACGGTTCGTAAAAGTGAAAACTGAGGATGATGTTTCGATCGCCTTCGGGAATCTTCAATTGATCGAACGTCGAGGCCGATTGCCAACGGTTCGAACCGATGACGATGACACGCGTCGGCTCCAGCTTGCGGATGGCGGCGACCGCCTTGGCGACGATCCGGTTCCAGTCGTCGGGATCGTCGGCGACCGGCTCGTTCATCAGTTCGTAAGCGACCTTGTCGACCGGATAGCGGTTCAGTTCGCCCGAGAGCTTTTCCCACAATCGGCAAAACCGCTCTTGTTCCTTGGGATCGGTGAACAGCGGCTTTTCGGCGGCGTTGAAGTGGTGGGAACGGAGGATGTGCAAATCGACGATCACCCGCAGATCGTGCTTCAGCGCCCAGCCGATTCCGGCGTGCAGCAGCCGAAACGCCTCTTCTTCCTTGTTGCCCTGCGTGTCGAACATTTGCTCTTCGTCGATGGGCAGCCGAATGTGATCGTAGCCGCAGCGGGCGAGAAAGGCGACGTCCTGTTCGGTGAACCAAGCCCGGCGTTCCTCGCCGCGTCGCCCGCTTTGCGAAAGCCAGTGGCTGATGTTCACACCGCGACGAATGGCGAACTCACCGGCATCCGACACCGGCCCGACGGCCGAAACCAGTATCAGGCCCCCCAGTGCGGCGCAAACCAAGCGACGTAACGCGGTCATGATGGAAGCTCCCTGTGTGCGGTCGAAACGGCGGGAAACACGATGATGGTCGGCCTCGAGCAACAGGGGTGTTGCCCGGGCGGGGTGGAACGCGATACCGCCGAACATCGTTTCGGCGAGATCGTGCCGATTTAGTCTAATTGCGGCCCTCGCCGAGGCAAAGCCTGCGCGCGTCGTCGTTGCGCATGGCTTGACGGGCGTCAGCGGATGCCCGCCAAGTCGGCCTCGGTAATGGTGTCGTCTCCGGCGGCGATCTTGCGAGCGATGATCTCGGTGACCGGCGATAACACGCTGAAGTGGTCGTGTCCGGCAATCTTGAAGAACCGGATATTCGGGTTCTCGTTGCTCTTCAGCAGTCTGTCTACACCGCCGTACCAGTTGCCGTCGTGATCGCCCTCGAAGACGTACATCGGTTTCTCGACGCAATGGAGCCAATGGATGGGCGACCGCAAACCGATTTCACGAACATCGCCCAGATCGCAATAGATGAATTCGCCGCCGTATTGGTCGGCCTCGGCGACCGGCCCGAAGGCGAATACCGCCCGAAACCGATCGCTGTATTCGCCCACCAGCATGGCGAGCGTGCCGCCGGTGCTGTGACCGCCCAGGTAGATGCGCTCGGGATCGACATACGGCAGCGAAGCGAGGTAATCGGCGGCCGCGAGTACATCGTCGACTTCGCCGTAGAACCCTTCGCGCCGTCCGGGGTTTTGATTGCCGCCGCGCAACGAGGGAAACATCATCACGATGCCGTTTCGACGGAAGGCCGGAACCGATTGGTCGTTGTCGTACGGTTGCGGCGACCACACGTCACCGATCGTGTTGCAGTCGCCCCCGGTAATCCACACGATCGCCGGGTGACGTTCGCCGTCTTGCGGATCGGTGGTGACGTAGGCAGGCAACGGACCGACCGGTGAATCGTACTCGACCAAGGTGAACCCGCTACCGAGCGGAGGTCGCTCGGGCGGCGGACCGGGCGGATCTTCCCGCACGATCGTCGTCGTAAACGTCGCCCGTGCCTCGCGCAACGTAAGCAACCGACCGTCGGCATCTCGGTTGACGGCCGGACGACTGCATCCGATCAACACGACCGGCAAAACGAACAGGACGAAAGCCCCGCGAACCATTCCCATCCGCTTTTGCATCGTCGCCCCCACTGCCGAAGAAAACCGTCGGTTCAACGCACCAAACACGAATCGCTTGCGCCTGAAGATACCGTGTCGGCGTTCACCGGGCCAGTCATTTGTCCTCGATTCGGCGGCGTGCACATTCCCTTGCGTTCCCCGGTTCGCTTGTTTGAGGCATCGCTCGGTCGGAAAGGTGCGCGTCTTTTGGTTGACTCGGCGGTTTCCTCCGACCATGATGATGACCGAAGTTGCGGGGGATCTGTGCCGCCGAACATCGACAGAGCACGCTTGGGTCGGTTCGCGCCGTGCCCGACGACTTTTCCACGGCTCGTTTCGAGGAGCAACACGATCATGCCGAAGATCGGTGCAATCTCATCGTTTATCCATGTGCTCGGCATCTGCGTCGCCGTCGTGGTATTCCAACCGATAATCGGTGCGGCCGCTCGCGGTGAAGAAGCCAAACACCCGAACGTGCTATGGCTGATCTCCGACGATCATGCCGCCTACGTGACGGGGTGTTACGGCAACACGATCGTCCGCACGCCGAACATCGACCGACTCGCTTCCGAAGGGGTGCGATTCGATCGCGCGTATTGCAACTCGCCGATTTGCACCGCATCGCGACAGTCGTTCATCACCGGCCGGTATCCGCGATCGGTCGGCGTGACGTTGCTGCGCACGCCGTTGCCGAAAAGCGCATTGACCATCGGCGAGATGCTCGCCGAAGCCGGGTACGAAACGGCGGCAATCGGCAAGATGCATTTCAACAGCAACTTGACGCACGGCTTCCAAACGCGGATCGACAACCCGCAGTGGCGCGAATGGTTGAACACGATGCCCAAGCGTCCGTTACCGCCGGGCGTCGAGGTGCAACCGCCGTGGAAGCCCTTCCGCGATCCCGCCCGTATTTGGTTGAATTCGGCCTGCTTACCTTACGGTGCCTGGGACGCCGAAATGTCGGGCACGTTCTTCGCGCAGAAGGCGTGCGAGTTCTTGGCTCGAAAGCACGAACAGCCGTTTTTCCTGATCGTCAGCTTCTACGAGCCGCACTCGCCGTTTCGATTTCCGGTCGAATATCGCGGACGGCACACCCGCGACGAATTCGACGTGTACCCGGTAGGCCCCGAAGACGACGACCAAATTCCCGCCATCTTCCGCGACCTGACGCCCGACGAAAAACGCGGCATCAACGCGGCGTATTACACCTCGGTCGAATTCATGGACAAGAACGTGGGACTGGTTCTGAACACGTTGTCGCAGGCCGGGTTGGACGACGACACGCTGGTCGTGTACATCGGCGATCACGGCTACATGTTGGGTCAGCACGGACGCTTCGAGAAGCATTGCAGCTACGAGCCTGCCGATGCGGCCCCGCTGATCATGCGGTATCCGAAACTGTTCCCCAAGGGGCGAAGTACGAGCGCGTTCGTCGAATTCATCGACATCGTGCCGACGATCCTCGACGTGTGCGGCGTTCCCATTCCGAGTTGCGTGCAAGGCAAGAGCCTCGTCGACGTGGCGTCCGGCAAGACCGACAAGCACCGCGACTACGTCATCGTCTCGTACGCCCACAACGACGAAATCATGATCCGCGACGAGCGGTACAAGCTGGTCTACTTCCGCGGCAAGCGTGTGCGGGACGACGGTTACGATCCCCAGCGACCGTTGCCGGGCCCGACGATCAAATTGTTCGACCTAAAAGAAGATCCCGGCGAGTTCGTCAACGTGGCCCACAAGCCCGAGCACCGCGAACGGATCGATCGATTCCTGCACATTTTGGCCGATCACATCCGTGAAACGTGCCGGAATCCCGGCGCGTTACCCAAGACGGACGATCC
>CAYVVR010000048.1:0-643 GCA_964454655.1 uncultured Planctomycetaceae bacterium
ATCTCGGGGACCTCCGGGTTTCAATGGCCTCTTCATCGGCCTAGGCGTTGCGCCTGCTGCCTCTCAAGATACGGAAAAAAAGCGGCTTTGCAAGGGGTTTTTGTGCGCGCCCCCCAAAGGTGCGGTGGCTTTCGACGCCGCAACGCTCCCGTCGGCAACACCCAAAAACGACATAACCTGTTGTCAAATAAGAATTTACGTTCATGGCACGTCCCCCGTGCGGGGGATGCTAGGTTTTTGCCACCTTTGGGTGGTTGGCAACATGGGCTCTTTCCCCATCGCTCAGATGCCCTTCCACCTGCCATTTTACCCGATGGTTTGCTCTCGCAAGAGAGGTTTTTTTAGCCGAGCGTAGACGCCGAGTGCGTGGGGCTTTGCCCGTAACCGAACGGGCCATGCGGACGCGACGGTAGCTTATCGGCTGCCCGCAACGGCAGCATGTCAAACAGAATCGGTGCGCGTCGGCGCCGACTGCCGGGGCCTTCTATCCGTGTATGGCCATTCCCTCGAGCAACGTTGGACCGAACGATCGAGGCGAAAAAACTTCGCATAAACGTAAGCGAAACTCCCGACCGTGCCGTCCCCGACGAATAACGAATAAACAGGAACAAAAAACCTGTCTCTTATACACATCTCCGAGCCC
>CAYVVR010000048.1:653-13052 GCA_964454655.1 uncultured Planctomycetaceae bacterium
AAGAAGGTTCAGGTCACACGCTGATTCGACGAGTGGGCGGTGAAAGTGCGGTCCCGTGCTCAGCTAAAGCGGCACAGCTGCGCGTTCAACCGGCGGCAGGGTGCGACGACGGTCGCGGGACGTGCTACCGAAACGTGTTTGTGTGGTTCATTGCTTTTGCGAATCGAAGGCGCCCGAGATCGCTCCCCAGTTTGGGTACTTGCCGAAAATCGCGAGATAGCCGCTCGGCAGGCCGAAAACAATCAAGCCGATGAGCAAATGGATGAAGCTCTTCTCACCGTAGCTTCGGTAGGTGAAGTATGCGGATGTCAGGAAGATGACGGCTCCGATGATGCGAAGGGTAACGGGGCGACTTTTGCGGACGAGACACGCCGTGGCGACCACGATGCAAAACGCTGCAAGACCGTAGAAAGCCGGCGGCCCCCCTGGGAGTTCGGGGCCCAGATATATACCGATCGCCACAGAGCATGCGGCGCCGAGGATCATCATGATGGCGAGTGCGATACAAGCTCCGGTACTCACGTCGGGGGCTCCGATAAGCAAAGGTCTAGAGTGCGAGGGAAACAAGTTGACGGACCGACACTAGAAATATCGACAAGGCCAGAAAAAGTGGCGGTCCGTTGCTGAATTCCTCGGCGGTCCGCCGGTGATTGTAGAAGAAAACGACGGGCATCGCAAGAAAAGGTTACTTGCTCCGTCGTGCTCGGCCATTACCATGCATGGATGCGGCAAAACGATTCGACAGCCGTCGTTTTTTATTCGGTGAAACGAGAGTTCCAAGCCGCCAAATGCGATTGCCGCGAATATTCGGCGCCCGCATGCCGGAAAAGATTCTCTATGCGACCCATTCGCGCATGCCCAAGACGCGGGCGTCTTACTTCGTGTAATGCAAGATTTGCCCCTCGGCCAGCAGGCGTGCTCGCAGTTCTTGGTAGTCGATCGCCTGGACGGGAACACCGTGGTCGATCGCCAAATCGGCGGCGGCCGCGGCCGATTGCCCGAGGATCATGAACACCGGCTCCATCCGCACCGAACCGTAGGCCACGTGCGTCGCCGAGACGCACACCGGCACCAGCAGGTTTTTGCATTCCTTGCGTTTGGGAACCAGCGATCCGTACGCGATTTCGTAGGGCGCAGCCAGTCGAACGCCCAGGTCGCCTTCGTTCTGCACGTAGCCTTCGGGCGTCACGTACCGCTGCACGTTGTGCGAATCGATCGAATATGAGCCCATGCCGACCGATTGCGGCGTTTCGCGGCGTTTCATCAAGTCGTGCTCGGTGAGCACGTATTCGCCGACCATGCGGCGGGCCTCACGAATATAGAGTTGATGCGGCCAGTTGCCGTTGTCGGTGAATTCGTCGGCGGCCAGGCCCCATTTTTGCATCGGCTTGCGAACGTCGTCGGGTACCCGCGGATCGTTCGCCAAAAAGTAGAACAGCCCCTTTTGATACGTTTCGTGTTCTTGGATGATCTCGCGCCGTCGCGCGTAGTCGGCGTCGGGATAGTCGTAGTTGTATCCGATGTTGTCGCTACTGAACGGGCCGTGGTTGTTCGTATCGGTCTTGCGATTGGGGATCGGATCGAATTTGTGAAACACCTCGCGCCATCCGGCCTGCAAGATGCGCAACAGCAGCGCGTATTGATCGGGATCGTAGTTTTCGGGCTTGGGGAACGGCACGCGGTTTTCGGGATGGTCGGTCAAGCACAGCCGAAAGCAATACGCCTGTACGCGATGATCACCTTGGCCGATCTTGCCGGGCGGGTCGGGGCTGATCCGCGGCAACAAGCCGCTGGTCGGATCGCCCGGGATGCGGTACGCACTGATCGGCGTTTTCAGCACGCCGAAATGATGCCGGTGGTGAAGGATTTCGGTATGCACGCCCGCGTAGGTCTCGCCGTATTCGTCGCGTCCTTCGCGTCCGACGCGGTAGCTGACGCCGGCGGCCGCCATCAAGTCGCCTTCGTAGGTCGCGTCGATGAACACCTTGCCGCGGAAGACGGAACCGTCGAGCATGCCGATTTGCACGATGCGGCCGTCGCGCTTGACGACGCCGTTTTCGCGATCGAGCCATTTGTCGCGGTAGACGGGAATATCGTATTCGGCGATCCATGCGTCGAAGATCGCCTCGGCGACATGCGGCTCGAAAATCCACATCGTGCGGAGCTTACCGTCGACGGCGGGCGTGCCTTGGCCGCGGTTGCCGTATTCTTCGGGTTGTTGCCATTTCCAGGCGTCGGGCTTTTGGTAATGAAGCCATACGCGATGATAGAACTCGCGTGCGAGGCCGCCGATGACGGCCTTGTTGCCGGTGTCGGTCCAGCCCAATCCGCCGCTGGAGAGCCCTCCCAAGTGCCGATCGGGGCCGACGATCACGACCGACCGGCCCGCGCGTGCCGCTTCGACGGCGGCCGTTACTCCGGCGGAAGTGCCGCCGTAGACGACGATATCGGCCGACACGTCGACCGGTTCGGCAGATGCGGAAGCGACGGAAACGAAGAGGAGGCTTGCAATCGTCAACAATGAGATCCGCGGCATGGGGGACGTCCTGTTTCGTGGTTCGTCGGGGGAATATCGTCGTCCGGCATCGACCCAACGCGCTGGTCGTGGTCGACCGGCCGATTCCGGCGGACGGACGCCGACCGGGTCTTCTATCGTATGTTGCGACAGCATGTTTCGACAAGCATCGATTCGACTTGGGCGTTCGCCGGGCCATTCGCCGGACGGTTTGCTGGGCGATGAGACGGCTGAACCAAGAAACGCAACACGCCGCCGAAAGGAGGGCGAGGCTTCGGCGGCGCGAGTCGCAAATCGTTTCGTTCCGGAAGGAAGGGGGACCGGCGGCAACACCCCTGTTCGAGATCACGGCGCGTATTTTGCGAAGAGCGATTCGTTCACTTCGATGCCCAGCCCCGGCGTGTCGGGTGCCGAGACGAAACCGTCTTCGGCCAAGAAGACGTCGCCGAGCAGCTCGCGTCGTAGGGCGTACGATCCGCCGCTGGTGATGTACTCGGCGGCCAGCGTATTGGGAGCGGCGGTCAACAAGTGGATGCTCGCCGCCGTGCCGATCGTCGCGTGGATGTGCGGCGCAAGCGGAATGTTCCAGGCCGAGGCCATATCGGCGATCTTCTTCGTCTCGGTGATGCCGCCTGCGTGGATGATGTCGGGCTGCACGATGTTCACCGCCCGGCGCGAAATTACCTCGCGGAACTCGTAGCGCGTGTAATAGTTCTCGCCTGCGGCGATCGGAACGGCCACCGCTTTCACCAGGTCGGCCATGGCGTCCAAGTCGTCGATGGGAAGCGGCTCTTCGAGGAAGGTCAAGTCGAAGGCCTCGAGCTCGTGGGCGATCTTGACGACGTCGTGGTACGAGTAGCTTTGGTTCGCATCGACCATGATGCCCAGCTCGGGACCCAACGCGTTTCGGACGGTTTCGAGGTTCGCCAGGTCTTGCTTGCGGCCGAAACCGACTTTCATCTTCACGCCTTGGAAGCCCTGATCGGCGTACGATTTGGCTTCGTCGGCACATTCGTCGGGGGTCAGGGGACGACCTTCTTTTCCGAAGAAGCCGCTGGCGTAGGCGGGAATCTTTTCGTGCACTTTGCCGCCCAACAGGCGATACACCGGTTGGCCGAGCAACTTGCCGGCCAGGTCCCACAAGGCGATGTCGATACCGGCCACGGCGCTGACGATCGCGCCCTTGCGGCCCAACGCATACGACGACGTACCGCGGCCGAGCATCTTTTCGTACAACCGTTCGCGGTCGAACACGCTTTCGCCGACGACCAGATGCCGCAGCTTGTGCTCGACCATCGCCGTGAAGATCGGCAGTCCGCCGCCGTGAATCGGTCCGATCTCGCCGTATCCGGCGGTGCCGTCTTCGGCGATCACTTTGACGATGACGGTGTTCCAACTATCCCACACGCCCGTTGCGTCGCGGGCGGGAGTTTCCAACGGAAAGGCAATCGGAAATGCCTGAACGTCGCGTATTTTCATCGAAGTTCCTCGCTGAGAACGAAAAAGATGAACCAGAGACGACCGTCAGCGTGACGCGTCGCCCTCGTCGCGGATGTGTTTTTCGAACGCGCGGGCGATTTGGATACTCGGCAGCGGCGGGCAGCCCGCGATGAACGTGCCCTCGATCTCGGCGTCCTTCGCGCAATCGCCGATGATGTACACGTTCTTGTATTCTTTGCGCGGCAAGGGGGCGTTGTGCCCGATGATCACGCAGATGTCTTCCAGCTTGTCGAGCTTGCCTTCGTAGCCCAACCGCTTGATCGCCGCGCCCACTTGGGCCAGGCAAAAGCGACACGCACCGCCGGCGAAGATTCGAACGTTCTTCGTCGCGCCGATGGGGTTCCAGATTTCCGGCCGCTTGAAGTATCGGCGTACTTCTTCGATCGATTCACCGTGCACGTCGATGCGGGCAAGATCGCCGATGCCGATGCCTTCGCTGTGCCCCAGCCGCGTGATGGGAACCTCGAACGGCTCGATTCCCATGATCGCCGAACAAACGGCATCGACGGCGACGACGTCGGCCGAGGCGACGATCAGGCCCATCTCGACCGGGTCGGTGTAGATGGGACCGTAGTTTTCACCGCAAATGAGCCCGTCGACCAAGGTGAGCTTCGGCGGACACGCCCGCAAGATGTCGACCATCTTCCACGGGAACGCCTCGTTGTGGTAGTTCACCTTGTCGTCGACGTGGAAGACGCCCTGCATGGCCTTCATGCCGACGGTGATTTCCGTCTGGCAGTGGGTTTTCAGCTTGGGGACGCTGATGAAGGCATCGCATTCGACCAGCGACCGCGGCAGGCGGATTTTGTCGTACAGTTCGCCGTCGGGGACGGGGACGTCGACGAAGTCTTCTTCGTCCCAGCCGAGGATCTCGCCGCCCGCCCGCTGCACGACGGTATCGAGTCCCGCGGCTTGAAACGCTTTTCGCGGGCCGGAATGCTCGTGCTTGAGGTTGACCGATTTACCCTCGGCCACCAACACGCGATCGACGCCGTAATCTTTCAGAAGGCCGACCAACGCTTCGAGGATGCGCGGATCGGTGATGACCGATCCACCGGTGGTTTCGAAGGGGACCTCGACGAGGTTCGGCTTGACGACGACTTGTTTCGCCCCGCCGATCAGCGATTCGAAGCCGCCCAACAACGAGAGCGCGCGGTTGATCGCCTCGGCACACGCGGCGACGTCTTTCTTCGTATACGCAAACGGCGTTTCTTCGACCGCCGCTTTCACGATGGAAACGGCGGAACGTGTCTCGGACATGAGTGCAACCCTCGCTGAAACGTAAAGGACCTCGCCGGTCGGCGAGATCCGATGAAACGGCAACACCCCTGTTGCCCGCCGGCGTTAGGGGCGGTACGCAGATTTCCGGTTCGAATCAACCGTACCGAACGTAGAACGTCTTCTTTTGCAGGTAGTTTTCCAGGCCGTGCTTGCCGTCTTCACCGCCTACGCCGCTGAGCTTGAAGCCGTTGTGGAAGCCTTGGCGTTGTTCGCCGATCGGGCGATTGACGTAGATTTCGCCGAAGTCGAGTTCTTCGACCAGCCGTTCCACGCGGCGCATGTCGTGGGTGAAGACGTAAGCCGCCAGCCCGAAATCGCTGTCGTTGGCCAAGGCCAAGGCTTCTTCGAAACTCGATACCTTGGCGATCGGGACGACGGGACCGAAGATTTCGTCGCGCATCACGGCCATGTCGTTGCGGGCGCCGACGAGGACGGTCGGTTCGTACCAGAAACCCTTTTGGAACATCTCGCCCTCGGGCCGCTTGCCCCCGCACACCAGCTCGCAACCGTCGGCCACGGCCTGTTTGACCATCGCGTCGATCTTTTCGACTTCGTCGCGCGAAACCTTGGGGCCGATGTCGGTCGCCGGATCGAACGGATCGCCGATCTTCAGGGCCTTGACCTTTTCGACGTATTTCTCGACGAACGCATCGTGGATCGCTTCGTGCAGATACATGCGTTCGTTGCACGTGCAAACTTGCCCGCAATTGAGAAAGCGGGAAACGACCGCGCACGATACGGCGTGATCCAGGTCGGCGTCTTCCATCACGATGAAGGGAGCCTTGCCGCCCAATTCGAGTCGGACGGCGGTAATGTTTTCGGCCGCCAAGTGATACAATTGCCGGCCGGTTTCGACGCTGCCGGTCATCGTCACCAAACGCGTGATCGGGTTCGAAACCAGCTCTTTGCCGATGGTGCTTCCGCCGCCGGTGACGATGTTCAGCACGCCGGGGGGCAGAAGATCTTCGGCCAGACGCCCGATTTCGAGCGTGGCGATCGGCGTGATGGACGGCGGCTTGACGACCATCGTGTTTCCTGCGGTCAGCGACGGACCGAACTTTCGGCCCGCCAACGCCACGGGAAAGTTCCACGCCGCCAATCCGACCGTCACGCCGTAGGGAACGCGGTGAATCCAGATGTGTTCCTTCGGCTCATCCGAGGGGACGATCTCGCCTTCGATCCGTCGGGCGCACTGCGCCGGAAAGGCGATGTAATCGACCGTGGCGTCGATCTCGCCCAAGGCGAGCGAGTAGGTCTTGCCTTGTTCCAAGGTCAACAGCCGGGCGAGATGTTCGCGGTTCTGCCGAATGCGGTCGGCCAGTTCCAACAGCAGTTCACCGCGTTTCCGTGCGGGCACGGCGGCCCATTTCGGCTGTGCCGCCTGAGCGGCCTCGAGAGCGCGGCGGCCGTCTTCCGCCGTTCCGGCCGGTACCCTCGCGATCAATTCCTCGTTCGCCGGATTGATCACGTCGATCATCTCGCCCGACGACGATGAAACCCACTCGCCGCCGATGAACATTTGGTAATGATCGATGCCGTCGATCGTTTTCTTCATCGCGTTCCTCTCGTTTTCGTGTGCTTAAACCGTGTGAACCGGCACGCGCCGCTTACGACCAGGCGAACCGGAAGACGGTCGTTTCGTCGTAGGTCGCACCGGGTTCGAGAACTCCGTGCGGTCCGTCGGGCAGATTCGGCCCGTTGAGCAGTTTCGACGTCTCGCAGCAAAACGCCCGATATTGTCCGAATCGGGTGCCGTCTTCGCGTTTCAAGTCGTCCGACATGTAGTGACTGGTGTAGAACATCATGCCCGGCTCGGTGGTGGCCACTTCCAGCGAGCGTCCGCTGGTTTCTTCTTCGAAGCGGGCGACCACGCGCAACGTTCCGGCCGGTTCGCGGAAGATGTAGAAATCTTCGAAGCCCATCGGCAGCCCGGCGAAGCACTCGCGCAGCTTGCGCGGTTCGCGTAAGTCGCGCGGCGTACCGGCGACTTGTTCCGTCTCTCCGACCGGCACGTTCGTTTCGTCGGGCACCATGCGAATGTCGGCGTGAATTTGGGCCGTGTGGTCGAGGATGTTTTCGGAAAAACCGTTGAGGTTGAAATACGTGTGATTCGTCAGCGACAACGGAGTCGCCTTGTCGGTGGTCGCCGTGTACCGAATCGACAGGGCGTTCGTGTTGTCGAGCCGGTATTCGACGGTAACCTGCACGCGACCGGGGTATCCTTCGTCGCCGTCGGGGCTGACCAACGACAAGCGCACGGCGACGGCGTCTTCCGTCTCGACCGGTTCGGCGTCCCACACCTTCTTGTCGAAACCGACGATGCCGCCGTGCAGATGGTTCGAACCGTCGTTGGTCGCCAGTTGATACGTGTGCCCGCCGAGCGTAAACCGGCCGTCCTTGATGCGGCCCGCATAACGTCCGACGATGCACCCGAAATACGGCGCGTTCTCGCGGTACGTGTCGCCAAAATATCCTTCGAGCGTATCGAAGCCGCAGACGACGTCGCCGCGCTCGCCGCGAGCGTCGGGGATCACGATCGAGGTCACGATTCCCCCGTAATTCGTCAACTTGACGGTCATGCCGTTATCGTTTTCGAGTGTGAACAACGAAACGGAACGACCTTCGACTCGACCGAAATCGGATTGCGTCAGTTTCACGGCATGCCTCCGAAATTCATTGGGCGGATACTAACTCGACGTCGACCGGCGCGGTTTGCGAGACGGCGGCGGTCTCTTCGGCCGGTGCCGGCGCAGCGCTTTTGTTCAGGGCGTTCGCCCCGGCCAGGCACAAGATGCCGAGGATCATGCAGGCCAGTCCGGCGAACAGCCACGTCTTGGCTGCGGAAGAAGCCTTCTTCCATTCACCGGTCGCCAGCCCGCTCAACACCGCCACGCCCACGCAGGTCGTGTTGAAAATGGCATAGCCGACCGTATCGCCCAGTCGGTCGCCCAGTCGATACGCGGCGTAGGCAAAGACCGCCGAGGCCGCATAATGGAAAAACGCCATGATGAAAATCAGCACGAAGTTGACCGGGAAGTACGGCGTTTTGAATCCGCCCCAGGCTTTCTTGGCCGATAGCTGCCACACGAAGTAGACGGTCATGATCACGCCGCCGCTTAAGAAGATAGGCAGCATGATGGCCAGTGCGGCAACCCAGTCGGGGTTCCCCGCCGCGGCGGTCAATTCGGGAAGCTCGGGCTTGGCGATCGTGTTCGCCACGCTGAAGCCGGTCGCCAGCAGGCCGCCGAACACGGCAATGAAAATCCCCAAGGCCATCGACGCCTTCTTCGATTCTTCCTCGGTCGATTCGGCGTCTTCTGCTTCTTTGGCGGCTGCTTCGTCTTTCTCACGCGTCAGGCCGGCCTTTCCGTTGCAGATGATCCCCAACAAGACGACGATGATCCCTGCCGCGGTCGCTGCCAGCGCGGGACCAGCGGGCAATCCGGCGGCGCCCTTCTCCATCACGTTGATCACCAAGGGCAAAAGCGACCCGACGAGGATCACGGTTCCGATGAACAGCGAAAAGCCCAGCGACATACCGATGTGGGTGATCGCCTTGCCCCACATCATCACGCCCAACCCCCAGGCCAAACTGGCCACGCACATCACCGCCAGCTTCCATTGCGGGAAGTTCGAGTAGACATCACCGATTCCCTGCATCAAGATCGCCGTGGCGACGATGGGGACGACGAACATCGTGAGCAGGAAAAACAGCCCCCAAGTGTTTTCGAACTTGAAATCCTTGGTGAACTTGCCGGGCAGGGCGTACAACCCCAACATGATCCCGGCGACGATCGCCCACATGACTCCCACCAACATGACGTCATCTCCTATTCGGAATGCATCGGAACCGGTTCCTCGGTCGACGACCCCGCTTGCGCGTCACGGTCGTTCGATGACGACGTAGTACACTCCCCACCGCTTGCCCGCACCGTCGTAGAACCACGCATGCAAATCGACCGGACCTTTCGGCAAATCGACCTCGAAGACGACTTCACGGTCGTGTGCACCGACGGGACGCGTTTCGTCGAAATCGCCGATCGCCAATCGCGCCCGCACGGCGTCGATGCGACCGGAAGGCGCACGATATCCCGCCGAAATCGCGTGTTTCTTCGGATCGAGTTCAGGCGGCGGCACGATGTCGCGAATCGCGACGTCGAGTTCTTCGGGCCATCGTCGCAGGGCGATGCGATACCGCCCCGGTCGCGCGACTTCCAAATCCCAAAAGCCTTCGGCGTCCATCGCCTGGCGGACCATCTGTTGGCTGTACGGAATGCGTTCTCCATGCCACTGCTGGCACGTGAGCACGGTTTTCGGTTGTGCGTCGCTGCCGACGACCACGCGAGCGTAGTCGTCGAAACGCGTCGAAATGTCGTCCCACCACGCCTCGTACGCCTGCATGAGCCGGGCGACGACGTCGGGGTGTTCGGCGGCCACGTCGTGCTGCTGGCCCGGATCGCGTTCGATCGCGTACAACTCGCGTTTCTCGGGACCGTCGCCGACCAGACGCCACGTTTCGGTAAGCACGGAGAAATCTTTGTATTTGATGGGGCGGTCGTCGATCAGCGGCTCGTTGAAACGACCTTGGTGGTGGACGAACAAGGTGCGGTCGGGCCACGGGGCATTCGGGTCTTTCAACAACGGAGCGAGACTGCGTCCGTCGAAATCGACCGGACGCGGTAGCTTCAGGCCGCACAAATCGACCAGGGTCGGTAAGAGATCAAAATGGGCGGCCACGCGGTCGACGTCGCGTCCCCCGTAAAGACCGCCCGCGGGCCAGTAAATAAAACAGGCCGCGCGGTGGCCGCCCTCGTATGCCGTCGCTTTCGAACCGCGCATGCCGGCGTTGTACACCCGCACGCCCGCGGTACCGCCGTTGTCGGTCAAGAAAATGAGAATCGTGTTCTCGGCCAGCCCCAACTCGTCGAGTTTGCGGCGAAACCGGCCGATATTTTCGTCGATGTTTGCGATCATGCCGAAGAAGCGGGCCGTCCGTTCGCCCAACTCGGCGTAAGGCTCGGCGTATTTCCACGGCACGTGGTGCGGCCCGTGGGCGGCGTTCGTGGGCAGGTAGATGAAAAACGGTCGATCGCGGTTCTCTTCGACGAAACGCAAAGCCTCGTCGAACCAAACGTCGGTACAATATCCGCGCACGGCTTCGCGGGTTCCGTTGCGAACGTAGACGTCGTCGTAGGTGTCGTTTCCCCAGAAGTCGGGCGCTTCGCCGACGACACCCCCGCCGTGAATCAGCGATTCTTGAAAACCGCGGTCGATGGGGCGATAGGGGTAGTTGTCGCCCAGATGCCACTTGCCGAAGACGGCCGTTCGGTATCCGTTGGCCGAAAAAATATCGCCGGCGGTCAACTCATCGGGCCACGGCCGATGCCTGCCTGCGTACGTCAACCAGACGCCCACGCGACTCGAATAACGCCCCGTCATCAGCGCCGCCCGTGTGGGAGAGCACGTGGGATCGACGTGAAAATCGGTGAAACGTACGGCCTCGTCGTGCAAGGCGTCGATGTTCGGCGTTTTCACGTAGGGATTGCCGTGGCACGACATGTCGGCATATCCCTGATCGTCGGTCATGATGAGGACGACGTTGGGCCGCTCGGCGGTATTGCCCACACACACCGCGGGCAAGGCGAGGCTTGCGATCGCAAGCGAAACGATAGTCCACACGCGAGCCGCAGTATCTATCATGAGGCCGACCTGCAACAGCAAACGAAAAAACGCATGATTACCGCCGGACGACGGCACGCCCTCAGGGCTTTTGCCTTCGCGACCGTTGATCACGCAACCCCTACGTGTCGATTGTATACAATCGACAATCGGTTTCAAGGTTTCCGTCGGCCGTTTTCCGCAAATCGGCACACACCGGTCGCCGTGTCGGCGTGCAAACGGCTTTCCAAGCGGGCGGTCGCCCAAACGCAGTTCTGGGAAGCGTCAAAGAATTCGTCAGCCGCCCGTTGCATAATCGCCTTTGCAACCTGCCGCCGAGCGTAGACAATAGCGGCACGTAACGCCGACGGACATTCTTGTTTGAGGGTCACGACGCTCCCAACGCTTCGGCAGTACGGCAACCTTTCCCAACGCGTATCTTAATAACGCTTGGCACAGGAATTTGAAACAGGTTACGTCTTCACGCCGCCCTCGGCTACCAGTGTCCGAATCGATAGGAGGAACAATACCTCGATCACGCAAACTAGGTCGTGTTGACATTCAGAGGATCGTTGCCATCAGCGAAGCCAGGCAGACAAAGCCGAAGTAGCTTGTATCGGTCTTGTCGTAGCGGGTCGCCACCCGACGGTAATGTTTGATTCGGTTGAAAAACCGTTCCACCACATTTCGGAGCTTGTATTTTGTGCGGTCGTAGCGACGGCGGCGGATGCCCCTCCGGGCAGGGATCACCGGCCTGGCGCCACGGCGGCGAATCTTCTTCCGCAAACGGTCGCTGTCGTAGCCCTTGTCGCCAATGACGTACTGCGGAGAAAGGTTCTCGATCAGTGCCTCTGCTGCCACCATGTCGTGACGCTCGCCACCGGTTAGAGAAAAACGGATCGGTTGACCGTTTTCGTTCACCGCAACATGGATTTTCGTGCTCCAGCCGCCACGAGAGCGGCCGAGCGCTTTGTTGCCTGCCCCTTTTTTGCGCCCGCCGCGTGCTGGTGGGCACGCACGATGGTCGAATCCAGCAGCAGGGACTCCAGCTCCGGATCGCCTCCGAGCGCTTCCAGGATCCGTTGCCACACACCGCGTTTACACCAACGATTGTACCGCTTGTACACGGAATTCCAGGACCCGAATCTCTCCGGCAAATCCCGCCAGGGAGCCCCCGTCTTGGCGATCCACAGTACTGCGTTGATGAACAGGCGGTTGTTGCCGGTTCTGCCCGGATCGCCCTTCCGACCAGGAAGGTGAGGTTCGATTCGCAGCCATTGTTCGTCGGTAAGTTCGTGTCGCCGCTTCATGATGCTCCTCCTTGAGCGAAAGAAAACGACGTATTGTTACCAAATCCTCAGATTTCACACCAGATGAATGTCAACACGACCTAGTGAGGGCCTCCCCCCTCACGTTCGGCGCGTAGCCGCGCAAACATGTCGGCC
>CAYVVR010000049.1:0-13014 GCA_964454655.1 uncultured Planctomycetaceae bacterium
CGTTTCGCTAGTCGGCTTTCGATCACGGCGCCCCCCGGCGGCGTCGGGCAAAGCAAACATCGACGCGCCCGATCGGCCCCCGTTTGGTCCATACCGCAGTGTACGCTGCCGAAAGTCCCATTACCACGCATGGGGCGGGTTCGACCGCAGCACGCCCCGCAGGAACGCAGCCGCCCTTTTGAAAAAACGGGCAAACCAAGAATCGACTCGCCGCACGATCGGCGACACGCGAGTTTTGCCGGGAATCTGCTTGACCTGGATTGTAGATTGTATGCAAAATGGCGTGTCACCCCCGAGCGACCGACGAAACCCGACTGAATTTCGTCCTCTTACCCGATCGAAACCCTATCAGGAGTCTGCCATGCGTCGAGTTCGATGGTTTGCCGTGATCGTTGCCTTGGGTGCGGCGATGCAGGCGTTGCCGGTCGGCGCCCAGTCGTCCGACTTGCCGCCCTTTCCCTATGGTGTTCCTGCCGAGAAGCCCAACCGGCCGTTGAGCAAGGCGATGGAACGCGCCTACACGCGGTACATGTCGCCCACGACCTGGGGCAACGAACTGTTCACGAAGTTCCTTTACTCACCGCTGGAAGGGCTCGACTATCACAACGGCGACGGAACCGTCTCGCGCCGCGATCCGTCGAAGGTGATCAAGGCAAATGGAAAGTATTACGTGTGGTACACACACCGAGCGACGCCCACGCCCCCACAAGGCTACGAGGCCTCGACCGACGAGATTCCCTCGACCGACTGGGACCTGGCCGAAATCTGGTACGCGACCAGTGAAGACGGGTTCGTCTGGCACGAACAAGGTCCCGCCGTCAAGCGACCGCCGAAACCGCAACTGGGCTGGCGATCCGTCTGCACGCCGGATGTGCTGTACTGGAAGGGCAAGTACTACCTGTATTACCAGGTGTTCGTCGAAACGTCGGGGAAACGGGGCGACTACTGCGCCGCTTCGTGCGCGTACGCCGATTCGCCCGACGGCCCTTGGACGCCCACGGGCAAGGTGATCATCCCGTGCGGCCCCGAAGGCGCCTGGGACCAGTACGCCATTCACGATCCGTATCCGCTGGTGTACAAGGGCAAGATTTACCTGTACTACAAGTCGGAATCGGCCGGGCGTCCGAAGCCGGTGCGTCTGTTGGGCCTAGCGATCGCCGACGACCCCTTGGGACCGTTCGAGAAGCATCCGCTCAACCCGGTACTGAACTCGGGACACGAAACGGCCTTCTTCCCGTTCAAAGAAGGCATCGCCGCGATCGTGACGCGGCACGGGAACGAGCACAACACGATCCAATACGCGCCCGACGGCGTGAACTTCGACGTGGCCGCCAGCGTCAGCATTCCCCCGTTCGCCGCCGGACCGTACGTTCCCGACGCCTTCACCGACTCGGGAAACGGACGCGGAATCACCTGGGGGCTGTGCCACTTCACGACCGCCGGGACCCGCGACAAGCAGTATTCCATTCTTGCCCGTTTCGACTGTGAATTGAGCCTCGACGAAGACAACTACTGGCTGAAAGAACCGGAACACTGGTGGCCGCCGGAATACTATTTCCACAGCACGCCGAATCCGCAGTTCCGCAAGGCCCTCGAATGGAAGGCCAAAGAAGACTTGAAGAAGCCGTAACAAAGCCGTTGCGTCTTCGTTCATCCGGCAAACAGGCGAGGCCGAAGGAACTCGACGTTTCCTCCGGCCTCGTTTCTTTTCGCGATCATCGATCGTTTTACGCGACGAGCCGAACCGTTCGGCGGCTGCGTCCCACGCGATCGATTACATGTCGGCGTACAGGCAGAATTCGTACGGATGCGGTCGCAGCTTCAGGGCGTTGACCTCGTTTTCCGTCTTGTACCAGATCCAGGTGTCGATCACGTCTTCGGTGAAGACGTCGCCGCGGAGCAGGAACTCGTGATCGTCCCGCAACGCCTTGAGGGCATCTTCCAACGACCCCGGCGTGGTGGGCACGTTCTCCAATTCTTCCGGCGACAGATCGTAAATGTCCTTGTCGAGCGGTTCGCCCGGATCGATCTTGTTCTGGATTCCGTCGATCATCGCCATCAACATGGCGGCAAATGCCAGGTACGGGTTGCACGTCGGATCGGGGCAACGGAACTCGAGTCGCTTGGCCTTCGGGCTGGCGCTGTACATCGGGATACGGATCGACGCCGACCGGTTCCGCTGCGAGTAGGCCAGGTTCACCGGCGCCTCGAAGCCGGGCACCAACCGCTTGTAGCTGTTGGTGGTCGGATTGCTGAACGCCAAGATCGACGGCGCGTGCTTCAGCAAGCCGCCGATCGCGTACAAGGCGATGTCCGACAGACCGGCATAGCCGCTACCGGCGAACAACGGCGTATCGCCCTGCCACAGCGACAAGTGCGTGTGCATACCGGAACCGTTGTCGCTGAACAGCGGCTTGGGCATGAAGGTAACGGTCTTGCCGTGCTTGCGGGCGACGTTCTTGACGACGTACTTGTACATCATGACCATGTCGGCCATGTGGACCAGTTCCGAAAACCGCATGTCGATTTCGGCCTGACCGCCGGTGGCCACTTCGTGGTGCTGTGCCTCGATCGGAATGCCGATGTCGATCAAGGCGTGCATCATCTCGTTCCGCAAATCGAACAGTTGGTCGGCCGGCGGTACCGGGAAGTAGCCTTCTTTATAGCGAAGCTTGTACCCCAGGTTCGGCCCCTCGTCGCGACCACGATTCCACTGCCCCTCGACACTGTCGACGAAGTAGAAACCGCAGTGTTCGTTCTGCTCGTAGCGAATGTCGTCGAAGATGAAGAATTCGCATTCGGGGCCGACATAGCACGTGTCGGCGATGCCCGTCGACTTGAGATAGTTGACCGCCTTGCGGGCCACGTTCCGCGGATCGCGCGAGTAGTCTTCCCGCGTGATGGGATCCTGGATATTGCAGATCATCATCAACGTGGGAATTTCCGCGAACGGATCGATGGCGGCCGTTTCGGGCTGCGGCACGACCAGCATGTCGCTTTCGTTGATCTTTTTCCAGCCGCGGATACTCGAGCCGTCAAAGCCCAAGCCGTTTTCGAAGGTGTCTTCGTCCAGGGCCGTCACCGGAATCGTGAAATGTTGCCACACACCCGGGAAGTCCATGAACCGAAGATCGACCGACTTCACACCCTTTTCACGACACAGCGCCAATACTTCTTTCGGAGTCACTGGATCACCACTCCTGTTTCTACTAGAGACCTGACGAACCAAACCCGAGGCATCCCGAAGCCGCGGCGATATTTTGCAAACCAAACTTGTGATGGTGAGAACGCAATCGCCGTGCCAAACCCCAGAAACGCGCGCCGATCTTTCGAGAAACACCGCAACGTCGGCCTAATACGCGACTTTCGCTTTCCTAATAGTTCCGGACGACGAGACGGACCGCCACCAAGACGCCCAAATAGAAGGCAACCATTGCTCGCAACCCGGGCAATCAATCCAGACACCTGCGCATTCTTGTGCACCCACTCCGATCAGACACCCCTTAATCGAGGGGAATCCAACCTTCTGGCTCCAGGAAGCCGTTTCCCTCGGAATCAGCTTCCCCGAAACCGCCGCCGGCGACGATCGTGCGGCAACGACTGCATAATTCAGAATATGCGGGCAACAAGGGAACTTACGACATGGACACAGCGTCAAAACCCCTGGGAATTCCTTGCTTTGCCCAGTTTGCCCAATTATTATCGAGATGAGTCACCTTTTCTGACTTATGGTGCCGGAGAATGTGGAACGCGTTCCGGCCCTCGACACTTTTCGTGTTGTAAGGCGTTGCCGACGGCAGGGCCTTGCAAACCGCAAGCGAAGGCTCTTCGAACGGTTCTGCACAACGAATCCGGAAACAAGGTACACTTGGACGACCGGACCGACTCGGTTCGGGGGATGATTCGATCACGAGGTTAACGGAGAAGCAACTCATGCGTCGGCCAATCTCGGGCATGTACGCTGTCTTGGGCGTCGCCGCACTCACAATCGCTGTCGGCGGTTTGTCCCCGGTCGCATTCGGACAAAACAACGGGAATAATAACAACAACGGCGTGGCCGGAATCTTGGTCAATCCCGACGGCGTGGTGCAAACCCGCGTCATCGCCGACCCGACGGGCATGTTGCGTCGGCAGCAAATAGCCGCGGCGAGGGCGTCTCTGAATGCCGATGTCGCCAAGCCCAGCGCACTTCGGATGGTGTCGCTTCCTCGCCTCGAACGGGCGATCATCGAAGCGAACGGCGCGCTGACCGACGACATGAAATACCTCGCCGGATTGCAGCGAATCAAGTACGTGTTCGTCTATCCCGAAAGCGGCGACATCGTCATCGCCGGTCCCGCCGAAGGCTGGATGACCGACCCGGCCGGACGCGTCGTCGGCCTCACCACCGGTCGCCCGGTTCTGCGGCTGGAAGACCTCGTCGTCGCCCTGCGAGCTTATTCGCCCAACGGCGATTCGACCCGCTTGATTTCCTGCTCGATCGATCCCACGCAGGAAGGTCTCGCCCGCATGCAGCAGTTTCTCGCCGGCGTCGGTCGCATTCTGCCGCCGGGAGGTGAATACCAAGCGGCTCAATACATCGCGGCGAACCTGCGAGAATCGCTCGGCCCGCAAGAAATCACGATCCAAGGCGTTCCGGCCGACACCCATTTCGCTCAGGTGCTCGTCGAAGCCGACTACCGCATGAAACTGATCGGTATCGGCCTCGAAAAGCCGCCCGTCCGAATGACGACGTATATCGACCGTGCAAGCGGCGCGCAACCGGCCAATGCACTGATGCGGTGGTATTTCGTGCCCGACTACCAATGCCTGCGGGTCAGTGACGACGGCAACGGCATGGAACTGGTCGGCGACGGCGTGAAGCTGGTGGGTGCCAACGAGGTCGTCGAGCAAGACGGTGTTCGACGAGTCGCCGGCAACGAATCGCCTGCGTCGAAAGCGTACACGGTCAGCTTCACCCGCAACTACAGCCAACTGGCCGCCCGTTCGCCCGTCTACGCCGAATTGCGAAACCTCATCGACATGGCCGTCGTCGCGGCGTACCTGCAAAAGAACGACGTCTATTCGAAGACGGGCTGGAAGATGGAATTCTTGGGCGATGAATCGCAATTCAAGGTCCGCCTGTACCCGGCGCCCAAGAAGGTCGCCACGGCGGTCAATGCCGTGTTCAAGGGCAGCCGTCTGCTGACGCCCGTCGGCGGCGGTGTGCACATCGAGCCCGACGAGGCCCTGAAACCGGAAAACCTCCTCAACGACGAGGAAGGCAAGCTGGCCAAGATGCACAAGGATCTCGAAATCAACCTGCCCGAAGGCAAATGGTGGTGGGACTGATTCTTCCGCCTCGCAACCATAGGTGAGCTTCACGGCCCCGCTTCGACGGGGCCGTTTTTTTGCGCTGATCACCGCGGCAAAAAAGACCGTGTCAGGCGTGAAATCGCGCGAAGCGACACCCTCCCTTCCAATTAGCCGCACCCCCTCGCTGGGGAAAAGACGATTGCATACAAACAACAATTCGTGCACAATGTTCGAAATCCATTTTTTTCTGCCGCACCCCTTGGCTGCATTCTTCACGACAAAACATCGCCCGGCGTATTCATTGCCAAAATATTGACAGGCTTTGTGCGCCGAAATATCGTGTGCTTAGGGCCAGACAAAAACCATTAGACAAATTGTGTTCTCGCGGCCGGTATTCGACCGCGAATCCAGCCGGTGATGCGTCTCCTTACGCGTCCCTGTCGACAAGCGTCCCCCCAAAAACGAGCGTTGACTTGTCGGCCCCCCTTCGCTGCGGCGTCCCCTGCGACGCGGCGACGGCAAGGGTGGTCATGCTTCCCGCTGTACGAGTCTCTGGAGGAAGGAGTGATCCCATGTCTTTCTCGTTCTCTCGGCGCAGGTCGGCCGGTTTCACGCTGGTCGAACTTTTGGTGGTGATCGCGATCATCGGCATCTTGATTTCCTTGTTATTGCCTGCGGTGCAGGCCGCCCGCGAGGCTGCGCGTCGATCGCAATGCACCAACAACCTGAAGCAGCACGGCATCGCCCTGCACAACGCTCACGACATCCACGGTGAATTTCCGCCTTTGATCATCAACGGGTGGGTGAGCCAGAACCCGAAGTCCGACGGTAGCACCTACGTCTACCGCGGAAAGTACATCGACCCGAAGTCGTCGGGCCAGAAGATCACCTACTTCTACTGCTTGCTGCCGTACATGGAACTGCAAATGCTCCATGACGACACGGTTTGGGACAACTGCGTACTGAGCGAATCCCGTCAACACCCCGGCAACTGGTTCGATCACGAATCGCCGCCGGTCCTCAAGTGCCCCAGCGACGCCTCGCCGCAAGACTGGATCAACTTCGGCGGCTATTCGTGGGTGTTGGGCGGTGCGCTGAAGCCGGTCGGCCTGACCAGCTACGTCCCCAGTGCGCAGGCCTTCGGGCAAAAGAATTCCAACGGCACGATGAGCGTGTGGAATATCGCCTGGGACAACTGCAGCGGCGAAGTGTCGATGGCCGACTTCGTCGACGGCACGTCGAACACGATCGTCGAGGCCGAAAAGCCCATGATCACCGGGGAAAGCATCGTCTACGCCGAATCGTGGTCCGTCAAAGGTAAGAACGGCAAGACCGACGGCGCCAACGTGTGGGCCAAGACCGACATCGGCCCCGAAGTCCAAGCCTTCTTCGGCTGCAACTGCAACGACCCGAACGTCACCTGGGACAACGAAGAAGGTCAATGGTGGCGCGGCGACTGCAAGTTCACCTACAACGGTCAAACCCGCGAATTCTTCCAACCGCCGGCACGTAACCGGCCGGAAGATCAGCAAATCGTGTGGAACATCTACCCGATCCACGCGGGCGGCGTCGTCAACGTGTTGATGGCCGACGGTAGTGTTCAGGCGGTCAACAACACCATCGACGTCATCGTTTGGTCGGCTCAAATGACCCGTCGCGGCGGCGAGACCGAGCACAACAGCAACTGATCGTCCGCACGACGACCGGGTTTGATCGGTCGCACGTCACACATCACCACGGGAGGATTTACAGAGAAGATGAAAGCGTTTCGAATCGCGGTCGCCGTGCTCGTCGCGGCGTTGTGTGCCACGTCGATTTCGTGTTCCGACACGGAACGGCTCGACTTGCCCAATGCCACCTTGGAAGGCACGATCACGTACAAGGGCCAACCGGTCCCGTACGCGTTGGTCGTCGTCGTTCCCAAGGACGGAGGGGAACTGTCGGCCACCGGTAATGCCGATCGTGAAGGGCATTACAAGGTCGAGTATGTTCCGTTGGGCGAAGTTCAGATCGGCGTGAACACCGAAGCCGGTAAAGGAATCGCCATGGAAGAGGCGATGGCTGCGGCACAAGGCCCCGGAGCCCCGCCGATGCCCAAGATGGTCGAGATTCCTCAAAAGTTCTTCGAGCCGTCGACCTCCGGAATCACCACCACCATCCAAGAAGGCGCCAACACCTTCGATATCGTGATTCCCGAATGACCCGGCCGAATCGTTCGGCCCAAACAAGCAAAGCCCCTTTCGGCTTCGACGACCGAAAGGGGCTTTTCACTTGATTCACCGGAGCAGCCGTGCCGCTCGTCACGCAGCAAAGCCCGAAGGCGCGACCTGCGACGGCCGCTTACCGGCCGGGCATGAACACGCCGGGCGGCGGCCCCTGTTCTTCTTTCGGCTTTTCTTCCTTGACGGCCGCTCCCCACGAGGTGCCCTTGAAGTCGGCCGGCTTACTCGCATCGCGGCGACGGCTGGGCGCCAACGCCACGGCCAATCCACCCACGATCACAAAGCCGACCAGAAAGTACAATCCGACCCATGTGGCCGTCGCTGCCAAGAGGAATGCTTGCATGCCTATGCTCCACGTCGAACGCGGTCGATGGGCGTTCTCTGCACCGGGTTCTCGCGATTCGGTTCCTCGGCAACATCCCCTCGGAACCAACTTCTTTCATTGTAAGCTGCCCCGTGCCGAGTGAGAATAGTCGAGGGCTCGTGAGTTGTTCCCGCTCGTTTCGGCGTCCCTGGTTCGGAGGTGCTTCCATGCGTTTCATTTTGGCCGGCTCGACTCGCCCGAGTGTATCGACTGCAACGACGGCCGCGTTGGTGAGCCTGCTGCTTTCGGCCGCGGTCCGGGCCGACGACACCTTTCCCTTGCACGTCGCCGACATTCGCGTCCGCGATCCGTTCATCCTGCCCGTCCCCGAAACGCAAACGTATTACCTGTACGCCAACGCCGCAAACCGCACCAAGGGCGCCCGCGGCTGGGAATGCTATCGCTCGAAAGACCTGCTCCACTGGTCCGAACCGACGACCGTCTTCACGCCGCCGGAAAACTTTTGGGGAACGCGTGATTTTTGGGCTCCCGAGGTGCATCGCTACCGCGGCAAGTACTACCTGTTCGGCACGCTCAGCGCGGCGGATCGTTGCCGGGGCACGCAAATCTTCCGGGCCGATTCACCGCTCGGCCCGTTTCGACCGCACAGCGACGACGCCGCGACTCCGCACGATTGGTTCGCCCTGGACGGCACGTTGTGGCTCGAAGACGGCAACCCCTGGATGGTCTTTTGCCACGAGTGGGTTCAGATCGGCGACGGAACGATGTGCGCGGTTCGCCTCAGCGACGACCTTTCCCGCACGATCGGCCCCATCACCACGCTGTTTGCCGCCTCCGACGCCCCTTGGGTCCGTCCGGTCCGCGACGGCGACAAGTACGTGACCGACGGCCCCTGCCTGTACCGCACGGCCGCGGGCACTCTTTGGATGCTTTGGTCGAGTTTCACCGACAAAGGATACGCGGTCGGCGTCGCCCGCAGTCGGTCGGGCAACATCACCGGGCCGTGGACGCACGACCCCGAACCGCTGTTTGTCGGCGGGGGACACTCGATGCTCTTCAAGCGGTTCGACGGCACCTGGATGCTCGCTTTGCACAGTCCGAACCGATCGCCGGACGAGCGCATCAAGTTCTTCGAATTCGTCGAAGCGAACGATCGTTGCACGCTTGCCCCGTGGCCGAAACAGTGATTCGGCGGGCCGACGCAACGCGAGCATGGCAGACGAGGCACGTGTATGAAGGTGATGTGTCCGCAATGGACTCACGACGTACCGGCCATCCTCCGATCGGGCGTTCGCCGGTAACGAACACCTCGGGACCACTGTAGAATAGAAAAAGGCCCGCCGGTCGCGAGAACTTCCGTAAGAACGTCGCTTGTTCGGCGAATAGCTTGCCGAAGCGTTGTCGAAGGCCGTGCCGGTGCCCCCCATCCCGCGGCGATCCCTTTGCCCCAACATCGTCCGAAAGCCCCATGCCCCGTCCATCTACCGAAAACGTTCGATCGCGACTCGTCGTCGCCGTTGTGGCTGTCTTGCTTTTGTCCGCGTGCGGTTGCGGACGTTCTGCCGCCGACGGCGGCAATCCTTCCGACGCGACCGCCGAATTGGAAAGCGGGGTGTCGTCCGAAAACCTCGGGCCTTCCCCGTACGGTTCGTGGAAGGTCGTCGAGGCGTGGTACGCCGGCGGTCCGTCTCCCGAACTGATCGGCTGCGTTCTCACCATTCCGCGCGACGACGACAAGCTCACCTTCGATTCGCCGCAACAGGGCACATACCGATTCGCGTACCGGCTCGATCGTGCAAAACGGTATTTCGAATACACGGTCCTTTTCAGCACCGTGTACGGCATTTACCGCATCGAGGGCGACCGGCTGACGCTGTGCCTAGGCAGCGAGCGACCGCAGGCCTTTCGTTCGACTCCCGAAAACGAAACGCGCTTGCTCGTTCTCGATCGGGTGGAACCGGCCGACGCCCCATCGGATCGGTGACGCACCCACGGGCGCCGTCTTGTCGAGACAAGGCTAAAGAACCGCCTGTTTCGATAAAAAAATATATGATCACCTCTTCGCACGCCCCCACGTCGCGCACGGTCGACAGAAACGGCACAATCGACGTGACCGGTTTTTGTACAGCTCGATCGGGTGGCAGGAATGGATAAGAAGCGGGGCTTTTTCTTCGCT
This sequence comes from uncultured Planctomycetaceae bacterium, assembly GCA_964454655.1. Classification (GTDB taxonomy): domain Bacteria; phylum Planctomycetota; class Planctomycetia; order Pirellulales; family Thermoguttaceae; genus CAYVVR01. The sequence continues at coordinate 10,019 of CAYVVR010000049.1, forward strand.
TCCCCCCTCTGGTAACGGATCCGTGGCCGTCGGTCTCGTGGGTGTATTTTCCCAATTCGGGCAACCATTTTCCGGCGTATTCGACACGATCGTCACGGCCGATTCCGCGTCCTCGTTCACCGCTCAAAAGACTCCTTCCCATCTCGAAGGGAGCTCCTTGCGGAAAGCTTTTCCGGTCCGCCAAGAGGGGAAAAGTGTACTAACCTTGAATGAAGAGCCGACGTTTGCATCGATTGTTGGGCGAATCCCGCCGTGCATCGAACGGCTCCCATGAATTCGCCCCTCGACTTGTCGGACAAGGAGGCAGATAGTGGCTGGAGTAATCTCGTACTCAGGGACGACTGGTCCGGACCTCGAGGCGTTTGTCCGACGCGTCCACGACATCTCGACCATCCCGCAGATCGCCCTGCAAGTCTTGAAGGTGGCGAACGATCCGCTTTCGGGAGCGGCCGATCTGAAGGAGGTCATGGAGACGGACGCCGCCTTGTCGGCCCGCATTCTGCGCTGCGTCAACTCGTCTGCCTACGCCGTCCGCACCAAGATCACGAACCTGCAACAGGCCATCGCCTACCTCGGTCTCAAGCAAATCCGCAACATCGCCTTGACCGCCAGCGTGGCCGAAATGTTCCGGGAAGACCTGGGCATCGAGCCTTACTCGCGGGGCGGGCTATGGAAGCACTTGGTGACGGTGGGCATCTGCGCGCGGTTGATCGCCATGCGCCGCAAGGTGGCCAACTTCGAAGACGCGTTCTTGGCGGGTCTGTTGCACGACATCGGCATCATCATCATCGACCAGAACGCCCCCAAGCAATTCCGGCAAATTATCGAGAACCTGACGCCCGAAAAGACGCTCAGCGAAATCGAGCGCGAGTACATCGGATTCGACCACTGCCTGGTCGGAGAAGAACTGGGTAAGGCCTGGGGGTTCCCGCCGAACGTCCGTGCGGCCATCAGCCACCATCACGGATCGCACAACTACCGGGGAGAAGAAATCGACATCGTTCGCTGCGTCGAAGTGGCGAACTTGATTTGCACGCTGAAAGGCATCTCTTCCGTCGGCATGAAACTGCTGCGTGTCCCCGCCGCGGCATTCAAGGGTTTGCAACTGACGAAGTCCGACATCGCCGTCTTGGCGGAAGATCTCGAAAACGAGATTGCGCAAAACGCCGCTTTGTATCACCTCTGATGCCCGACGACGCTACGTCGCAGGTCGGCATCGATTCGGCGGCCAATCACGTGATTCGCAAGGGGTCCACGAGGCGAACCTCGTTCGGTCGACATTGCGAAGAGCGAGGACGGTCCGATGACGGCATTTCTCGACAACCTGGACGATTTGCTGGCCGAAGCGAACCCGATTCTGGGCGAGGCACCCGGCGAACGGGCGGCCTTGTCGGTCGAACCTTGGGGGCTCTCGGCCGTCTGGCTGCAATCGGCCGAAGGCGACATTCTCAGCTCGCTCCAGTTGGACGAAGAGCTGCCCGAAGCCGATCTCGAATTCGGGCGACGTTTCATCAAGGAACAACTCGGTGATGCGGCGGTCGGTTGTGCCGTACTGCCCGGCACCGACAACCGTTGTCGCGTGGTCGCTTGGCGGCACGTCAGTCGCCGGGGGCCGGTCTGGATCGGCTGCCTCGTCGATACCGCTCGGGGCGAATCGTACCCCTGTGGATGCGCAAAAGACGGCCCTCAGCCGACCGACGGCGTTCCGAAGCTTCCTGCCTGGTTGGGCGGACTTCTCACCGGCGTCGTCTTCCGCCAGCAGCAACAAATCATCAAGCTGCAAACGCGTGTCGATCACCTGAATATGGAAGTCGAGGCCATGAAGGCCTCGCACACCGAGGCGGTCAACGCCGCAGTGGAAGAACGTGAAGAGCGTCTGCGGGAACAGGAGGAACATTTCCGGCAGATCGAAACGATCCTCCGCAAAGCGGCCGACGGTATTCTCACCGTCGATCATCAGGGCATCATCCGCTCGATCAACGAAGCGGCCGAACGCATTCTCGGTTTTCGTCCCGAGGAGATCATCGGTAAACACATCGATTCTTTGGCGCCCGAAGGCGCCGAGGGCGGAGAGTCGAATCTATTCAGTCGCCTCGTGTGCCGCCGCGGCAGTTGCGAGCGCAACTGCCACGAATGTCCCGGTCATACCGAAGAACTGGTCGTCTTGCGCCGCGACGCGAAACCGATCACCGTCGAGCTGGCGGTCAGCGAGGTCGTGATCGGCATGACGCCGTTGTACACGATCATTTTCCGCGACATCACGCGGCGGAAAGAAAGCGAAGAGGAGTTGCGGCGGCTCCACATGATGCTGCAATTGATTCTCAATTCGGCAGGCGAAGGCATCATCGGCCTCGATGCCGAGGGAAACATTTTGTGGGTCAATCCCACCGCCGCGTCGCTGTTGGGTTGGGAAGCCGACGATCTGATCGGCCGTCCCATGCACGAAACGATCCACAAGGACGTCGACGGCACACCTCTGCCCAAACCCTGCCCCGTCTGTCACGGCGATTCGAACGTCGTGGCCTCCAACCCGCTCGACAATCACCTCTTCTGGCGAAAGAACGGAACCCATTTCCCCGTCACGTTCACCAGCCGGCCGATGCACGACGGCGACAACCTGGCGGGCCGGGTGGTCACCTTCACCGACGTCAGCGAGCGACGCCAACTCGAAGCCCAATTACGCCAAGCGCAAAAGCTCGAATCGATCGGCCAATTGGCGGCGGGTATCGCGCACGAAATCAACACGCCCACCCAGTACATCGGCGACAATATTCGGTTCCTTCAAGACTCGTTCCACGACCTCGAATCGCTTTTGGAACTTTGCCGCAACTTGGTCGAATCCGAGGCCGACACGGTGTCGCCCGACGTCCTCGCCGAAATCCGCCGCGCCGCCGAAGAAGCCGACGTCGACTACTTGCTCGAAGAAATCCCCTCGGCGATCACCCAATCGCTCGAAGGCGTCGATCGCGTCGGACGAATCGTCCGCTCGATGAAGG
>CAYVVR010000050.1:0-1687 GCA_964454655.1 uncultured Planctomycetaceae bacterium
CATGACGACGGGAGATCCCTCGGCGATCAAGACGTCATATCCCAGTCGCTCGGCTTCCACCTTGACGGCCGTTAGATCACAGCCGCCGCACCCCAAACAATGCAGCCCTTCGCTGTCGTACCGCGCCCGACAGACCGTCACATTGCGCATGCAATGCGGTAAGAGCAGTAGTCGCCGCTCGTAGGGGATTCGTGTGACGCGGGTTCGCCAAAAGGCGGAGCCGATCGAAACCATCGCCCAGCCGAGATACGCCTCGGGCAGACTACAATCGTCCAGCGTCGATCGGGCCGCCGCTTCGATGTCGGCGCGACGAATCGGCCTGTCGACGGGCAATTCGGCGGCGCGGCGAACCGCTTGCTCTCGGATCAGCGCCCGCAAGGTTCGCGTCGGTGGAACCTGTTTTTGGGCTGCCGACGCACCGGAGGCGAGTCGGTCGCTCTGGGCCCCGTCGCCATTGTCCAATCTGAACGGGCTTTCCACGATTCGCGATCTCTCCCCACTTGCGAGCGTCGGTATCGCACGTTGCGTCTCAGGTCGGCAAGTCTTCCTTCGGCATTCGGCTCCGGCGACTGAACTTTGCACCGGGTTTGCTCGGCCTCACACGCGGCAATCCACTATGGTTCCCGCCGAGCTCGCCTTGCTAGTTTTCGCAAGGCCGCCAACGCCTCGAACGCAAAAACCAATGGGTACATTTTTTCGTAGTACCACAATTTGGCAAAGTAAAAGCCGATGGGAGACGCTCGACGATAGTCGCCCGATTCGACGGCGGCACATAGCCATTCCGTCCCTCGCTCGATCGATCGGACCACGGCATCGCGCGACGGGTCGCCGATCGTAGCCAAGGCGTTCAAGGCCAAGGCCGTCTCTTCGACCGTGGCGACCTCGCGTTGCGCCTCATCGGCCGCTGAGGGCCCCCTTATCATATCCTCCCGGCATGCCCCCCAACCACCATTTCGGCACTGATGCGTCGTCAGCCAACGAATGCCCTTCTCAACTTCGAGGGAGGACAGTTCCCCCCAGTCACGGTATGCCAGCAGGCATTTCGACGTGCCGTATACCGGATTCGACTCGCCGACTACGAATTCGTTCCCAAACCACAGCGGATGCCACGCCCCATCCGGATGCTGGCGACTTCTCAGGAAATGAAAACCCCGCCGAACGGCGCGAAGTATCGCACGCCGTGCATCGACAATCGGTTGCAACTGCAATCGCAAACTGTTGTGGGACTCCGATTCGGCAATTCGCAGCCACGCCCGCAGGGCGCGCAAAACGTGGGCGGTCAAATCAACTCCGCTGCGATCGAACGGCAATCGTCCCCACCCTTTACAGAACGTAGGCCATCCCCCGTCGCGGTTCTGGAGGTCCAACAACCAGCGAACTCCCATGACGGCCGCTTCGGCGACTTCTGCGCGAAGATCTTGGCTCAGTTCGTCACTTTGCTGCCAGTAGGCCGCCAGCGCGAGCAAGGCCCCCGGGGTATCGTCGGCGTCGGGAACGGCGCCGCTCTTGTCGGTCCATCCCCAGCCGCCCGGCTGCGCATGGGTAAATGGATGCTCCTCAATTTGACGACACGCCAACAACCAGCGCAACACGGCGCTGTCGGGCAATGGTTCACCGGCGTTTGCCAAGGCGTTGATCGAGAGGGTCGTCATCCAAACAGCCAAATTCGTGTCGATCGGCCACGAAC
>CAYVVR010000050.1:1697-12919 GCA_964454655.1 uncultured Planctomycetaceae bacterium
ACGAACCGTCTTCACGGATGGAATTCCGCAAGAACGCCAGACCGCGTTCAACGACCGGATGCATCCGCCAGCCCGACGAAGCGAGCGCCATGACCACGAATCCCGTCAACGGCGTAGCCTCCAAGAAGCCGCCGCTTTCCGGCTGCATATTGCGGGCGATGTCGATCGCCTTTCGCCTCAGCTTTCGACGCAAGAGGCGAACCAGCGGATTACGAGGGCGCAACTGCACGTCGCGACAAACACCCATCGCCACCAACGCCGGAATCGCGTAACTCACGACGGGCATCCGCACGGCGCGATACCATTGGTGCGGTAAACACGCCAGTTCGAAGGGCAAAGGGGCCACCTCGTGCCATCCGTACATTCCGGCCAACGCTCCGGCCGTCAAAATCGGCACGACGAACGTCTTGTCCCGGCCGTAGCGACGCCGAAGCGCGTCGAGGCCACCGCAGTTTTCGATATACGCGTTTGCCCGATCGATTGCCGCTCGGACTTCGGCCGTTCGTGCCCCCGACAATCGCAACGCCGCCACCGCCAGAATCGTCGCCGAAATATTCGAGCCGTCGCGGTCGGTGTCGCCCCAACCGCCATCGTCATGCTGGGTACGCAAGAGATACCCCACCCCCCGCCGCACCAACGCCCCGTCGCGGCCGAATCGTTCCTCGAAGGCGTCTCCGTCGGTAGATTCTTCCCGGACGTTATCGGCGGCCACACACAGCGCCGCAACCGCTACCGCCGTTCCAAGCGGTGAAGATGCCAGTTCGCCTTCCCAATGGCCGCCGTCAGTCCGAGCCGCCATCAGGTCGTCCAAGACAACTTCGTACGCCTTATCGATTCGGTCGGACAAAGCCATGCCGAAAAGCTCATCAGAGGACGGGGGAGCATCGTCTGAGAAATCACTCATCCGCGACACGCGGAACGCTCGTGACTTCTCGTAGCGACGCATTTCGGTGCGGGTGCGTTTCGGGGTGAGTCCTAAGTATAATTGGTCGTCGCATCGTTCGCATCGAGTCAACCGGTAGCCCCCATCGCCATGTTGTATCGCCTGTTTGCCCGCATCATTCGTGAATTACCGCCGCGCATCCTGCTCAAAGCAGGATACCTTTGGGTATACAAAGGCAACCGAGCGATGCGGGCGTTCCGTCGCCGTCGACGCCGAGGCGAAATCTTTCCGCCGTTTCTTTTTCTCGCGTTGACGAATGCGTGCAATCTCCGTTGTCGAGGGTGTTGGATCGAAAGCCATGGGGCTCCGGACCAACTGTCCTTCGAAGACGCCGAGTCGATTATTCGGGCGGGCAAGTCGCAAGAGAGCTACTTTTTCACCCTTCTGGGGGGCGAACCGTTTTTGTGGCCCCATCTTTGGAAACTGCTCGAATCGCACCCCGAATGCTATTTTCAGATCATCACGAACGGGCTTTTTCTCGACGACACGACTTGCGCGCGGATGCGATCTCTCGGCAACATCACCCCACTTGTAAGCTTAGACGGATTGGAGCACACCAACGATCAGCGTCGGGGTGAAGGTACCTACGCCCGTGCCGTTGAGGGGCTGAAGGCCCTCAAGCGTGCCCGATTGCTGTTCGGGGTTGCTACGACGATCACCGCCGCCAACGTCGACCAGGTGCTTTGCGATGCCTACGTGCAACGCATGATCGACTCTGGGGCGATGTACCTATGGTATTACGTGTTCCGCCCCGTAGGCGCCGATCCGAGTCCGGAACTTGCCGTGTCGGGCGACAAACTCGTCGAAGTGCGTCGGAAGCTGCTCGAACTTCGCCGGAAGCATCCTATTATCATCATCGACACGTATTGGGATGCCGAAGGCAACGCCGTCTGTCCGGCCGCCCATGGGTTAGGGTATCACATCGGCCCCAAAGGAAGTATCGAACCGTGTCCGCCGCTGTCGTTTGCCTGCGAAAACATTCGCGACCACAACGGGCAGTTGGTCGAGACGATCAATCGAAGTCGTCTTTTGCGAGAATTCGGAACCTTTGCCCACGAACGAACGCGAGGCTGCGTGATCCTCGAACACCCTCATGAACTCGCCGATTTCCTAGAGGCGCAGGGGGCGGTAGACAATAGCGGTCGCGATGCCTACGCTGAACTACGCAGTGCAACACCCCGCCCAAGTCACCACCAACCGGGTAAAGAAATCCCGGAAAACTACTGGGTATACCGTTTTCTGAAGCGACGTCTCTTCTTCGGAATGGGAGCCTACGCTTGAAACGGCAGCCATCAACGAGCGTTTCGCTTATGATCACCAGCCATTGAATTCAGTTGCCCTTAAGTTACAATGAAATGTTCTCGGCTGGTCCTCATGGGAAGACCGAGTGACGCACGCCTCCGCGTTCCAATTGGACGCCGAGAACGCGACGTATCACCGCCGTTTTGATTTCACCCCTGTGGCGGGGAAGCATTGCCAAACCGCCGGAGCGGGAAGCTACCTTTCGGCATCGTCCATGCGGATATCGCCGCGCTCTGGTGCGTCGCACTTCGGCTCCCGCAGGACCATGGGGCGGTGCCCCCTGCGATCGAATTCGCCGGGCTGATTTGATTCGTCTCGCTACAGGTCCGTCCCCGGCGAGCACACCGTATTGGTATTAAGATTTGGGATCTCACACATGAAGTCGTTTCCGAAGCCGCACGGACTCTACGACCCTGCCAACGAACACGACGCTTGTGGTATCGGTGCCGTGGTCGACATCACCGGCCGTCGTGATCACAAGATCTTAGAGTACGGCAAGCAGGTGGTGATGAATCTCCAGCATCGAGGCGCCGCCGGCGCGGATGAAATCACCGGTGACGGAGCGGGAATGCTGTTCCAGCTACCGCACGAATTCTTTGCCGAAGAATCGGACCGTCTGGGCTTTCAACTTCCCGAGCCGGGGGCCTACGGGGCGGCCATGGTTTTCCTGCCCCAAGACAAAGCGGTGCGAGAGAAATGTCTCGACCTGCTTCAGGCCGAAATTGCGAAAAGTGATCTGGCGGTTCTCGGAATTCGGGACGTTCCTCGTTCGAACGAATGCTTAGGGGATATCGCCCGCGCCGCCGAACCCGTCATCGTCCAAGTCTTTATCGACGGCAAAGGCCTACGGGGCGAAGACCTCGAGCGACGGCTGTACGTCACCCGCAAGCGATCGGAACACCGCGTGCGGCGTGAACTCGGCGAACCGGCGGAAGATTTCTACATCCCCAGCATGTCGGCGAAGACGATCTGCTACAAGGGCATGTTTCTCTCGCCGCAATTGTTCGCCTACTATCCCGATCTTTCGGACGAACGCCTGAAAACGGCGTTGGTGATCGTGCATCAACGGTACAGCACGAACACCTTCCCGAGTTGGAAACTGGCCCAGCCCTTCCGCATGATCGCGCACAACGGCGAGATCAACACGCTGCGGGGAAATATGAGCCGGTTGACCGGTTACGAGAAGACGATGGCCAGCCCCGTGTTGGGCGACGACCTTTCGACCATCTTCCCGATCCTCGAACCGAGCGTGAGCGACTCGGCCTGTTTCGACAACTGCATGGAGCTGCTCGTGCGAGCCGGACGTTCGGCCCCGCATGCCTTGATGATGATGATTCCCGAGGCGTTCGGGCCGCGCTATCACATGAGCATCGACAAACGGGCCTTTTACGAATACCACGCGGCGATCATGGAGCCGTGGGACGGTCCGGCTGCGATCGTGTTCACCGACGGTCGTCTGGTGGGCGGCACGCTCGACCGCAACGGGTTGCGTCCGTCCCGGTACATCATCACCCAAGACAACCTGGCGATTCTCGCCAGCGAGGTGGGCGTCATCGAGTTTCCGCCGGACCAAATCAAGGAAAAGGGTCGTCTTCAGCCCGGAAAGATGTTCCTCATCGACACCGAGGAACAGCGGATCATCCGCGACAGCGAAATCAAGGGCAAAATCGCCCGGCAGCGTCCCTATCGACGTTGGCTGGAAGAAAACCGTATCGAGCTGCGCGGTCTATTCGCTCCGTCGCAACCGTTGCAGTTGGACGACGAAACCCTCTCCCAGCGATTGCGGACCTTCGGTTACTGCCGCGAAGACTTCAGCATGCTCATCGGCCCCATGGCACAGGCCGGGCAGGAGCCGGTCGGCTCGATGGGAAACGACGCACCGTTGGCGGTGCTGTCGAATCGCCCCAAGTTGCTGTTCAACTATTTCAAGCAACTGTTCGCGCAGGTGACGAACCCGCCCATCGATCCCTTCCGCGAAGGGCTGGTGATGTCGTTGATGAGCTTCACCGGCAAGCAGCGTAATCTGTTGGATGAAACCCCCGAACATTGTCGGCAACTGAAGCTTCCGCATCCCATCCTGACCAACGACGACGTCCGGCGACTGCGCACGGTCCACCACCCCCACTTGAAGGTCGAAACGCTCCAGGCGTTGTTCCCGGCCGATACGGACGATCCGGGCAAAGCGCTCGAACAGGCCCTCGAAGACTTGTTGGACGCCGCAGAAAAGGCGATTCGCAACGGCGCATCATTGTTGATCGTCAGCGACCGGGGGGCGAACAAACGCATGGCCCCGATTCCCAGTTTGTTGGCGACCGCGGCGTTGCACCACGGCCTGCTCGAGCGCCGATTGCGAAGCGAAGCCGGTTTGATCATCGAAAGCGGCGAGCCGCGGGAAGTGATGCACTTCTGCCTTCTGGTGGGGTACGGTGCCAACGCCGTGAATCCGTACATGGCGTTTGAAATCATCCACAAACTGCATCGGGACGGCGACCTGCCGCAAGATGTCGAAGTCGACCAACTGGTCGATCAGTACATCACCGCGGTCAAGAAGGGAATCCTCAAAACGATGTCGAAAATGGGGATTTCCACGTTGCGAAGCTATCATGCCGCGCAACAATTCGAAGCCATCGGTCTCAACCGCGACGTGGTCGATCGGTACTTCAAAGGCACGGCATCGCGAATCGGCGGCTGTTCGTTGTCGACGGTTGCGGAAGAAACGCTCGCCCGTCACCGCGAAGCCTTTCAACCCCGTGATCCGGGCGAGTTGGAGCTTGATTTCGGCGGCGAGTATCATTACCGCGTCGACGGTGAAAAGCATCTGTGGAACCCCGCATCGATCACGAAGCTCCAGCATTCGCTGATCCGCAATGATCGCGAACTATATCGAGAGTTCGCACGCGAAATCAACGAGCAAAGTAAGGCGTTGTGCACGTTGCGGGGCCTGTTCGAATTCGTTCCCGGCGATCCCGTACCGCTGGAAGAGGTCGAACCGGTTTCCGAGATCGTCAAGCGGTTCTATACCGGGGCGATGTCGCACGGCTCGATCAGCAAAGAAGCGCACGAAACGCTCGCCATCGCCATGAATCGATTGGGCGGCATGGCGAACACCGGCGAGGGCGGTGAAGATCCCGAACGGTACAAACCGTTGCCCTCGGGCGACTCGGCCAACTGCGGCATCAAGCAGGTCGCCAGCGGCCGTTTCGGCGTCACGATCGAGTACTTGGCCCACGGCAAGATGATTCAGATCAAAATGGCCCAGGGTGCCAAGCCCGGGGAAGGGGGGCAGTTGCCGGGGCATAAGGTGACCGAAGAAATCGCCCATCTGCGTCATTCCACGCCCGGCGTGTCCTTGATTTCACCGCCGCCGCACCATGATATCTACTCAATCGAAGACCTGGCACAACTGATCTACGACTTGAAATGTGCCAACCCCGAGGCCATGGTCTCGGTCAAACTGGTCTCCGAAGTCGGCGTCGGAACGATCGCCGCCGGTGTCGCCAAGGGTAACGCCGACGAAGTCCTCATTTCGGGCCACGACGGGGGAACAGGGGCCAGTCCCCTCTCGTCGATCAAGCATGCCGGAGCTCCCTGGGAGCTGGGATTGGCCGAGACCCAGCAAACGCTCGTCCTCAACGGTCTGCGCGATCGCATCTTGGTGCAGGTCGACGGGCAAATGAAAACCGGACGCGACGTAGTCGTCGGTGCGTTGCTCGGCGCCGAACGGTTCGGCTTCGGCACGTCGGCATTGGTCGCCTTGGGATGTATTCTGATGCGGAAGTGCCACCTGGGAACATGCCCGGTCGGCATCGCCACGCAACGACGTGAGCTCCGCGATCGTTTCGAGGGTAAAGCGGAATACCTCGTCCGCTACCTCACCTTCGTTGCCGAGGAAATCCGCGAGATCATGGCGCAGCTCGGGTTCCGTAAGTTCGACGACATGGTCGGCCGGATCGATCGACTGGCGGTCAAGAAGGCGGTCGATCACTGGAAGGCCAAAGGGCTCGACTTCTCGAAGATTCTTACCAAGCCCGACACGTCGAACGGTTGTGCTCTCCGCCGCGTTCGACCGCAATCGAACCTCCACAAGGATCACCTCGATTGGGAGATCCTTCCCAAGGTCGAAAAGGCGTTCGAGACCGGCGAGCGTGTCGAACTCGACATGCGAATCCGCAACGTGAACCGAACCGTCGGCGCGATTCTGAGCAATCGCCTCGTGCGCAAGCGAGGCCGCGAAGGATTGCCGGACGACACGATTCGCATCAACTTCACCGGCTCGGCCGGGCAAAGCTTCGGTGCTTTCCTGGCACCCGGTATCACGCTGAAACTCGTCGGCGATGCGAACGACTACTTAGGCAAGGGGCTTTCCGGCGGCCGGATCGTCGTCGTCACGCCTCCCGAATCGCCGTTCGAACCCACCGAGAACGTCATCGTCGGCAATACATTGCTGTACGGAGCGACCTCGGGTGAAGTCTTTATCAACGGCCTGGCGGGCGAGCGATTCGCCGTCCGCAACAGCGGTGTTCACGCCGTGATCGAGGGGGTAGGGGACCATGGTTGCGAATACATGACCGGCGGCGTGGTCGTGGTGCTCGGGAAAACGGGACGCAACTTCGCCGCAGGCATGAGCGGCGGTATCGCGTACGTCCTCGACGAACACCAGTTGTTCGACACGTTGTGCAATCTCGACATGGTCGACCTGGAACCGGTCATCGCCGAGGAAGATATTAATCAACTCCACAACCTGATCGAAAAGCACTATCACTGGACCGGCAGCCGACGGGCACAACGAATCTTGGAATCGTGGCCCGAGGCCTTGGGCAAGTTCGTCAAGGTCATGCCGATCGACTACCGCCGCGCCCTGGAACGTCTGCGCGAGCAGGAACAAGTCAGCGGAGACCAAACTCCGACAACCGAGGAGGTGTTCAGTGGCTAAACCGACCGGCTTCATCGAATATCCGCGAGTTCCGATCGGCCATCGTCCCGTCGAGGAACGCGTCCGCGACTGGCGCGAGGTCGATATCCCGCTGGATGCCGAAGAGCTGAACCGGCAAGCGGCTCGATGCATGGACTGCGGGATTCCGTTTTGTCATGGTGCAGGATGCCCCGTCGTCAACCGCATTCCCGAATTCAACGATCTAGTGTATCGGGAGCATTGGCGAGCGGCGGCCGAAAACTTGCACTCGACGAATAATTTCCCCGAAATCACCGGCCGCGTGTGCCCCGCTCCGTGCGAGGCGGCCTGCACGCTGTCGATCAATTCCGATCCGGTCAACATCAAGCAGATCGAATACCAGATCGCCGAACGGGCGTTTCGTGAAGGCTGGGTTCGTCCCCAAAAACCCCAAACGCGCACCGGTAAGAAGATTGCCGTCGTCGGGTCCGGTCCGGCCGGCTTGGCAGCGGCACAACAACTTGCTCGATGGGGCCACGAAGTGGTCGTGTTCGAAAAGGACGACCGCATCGGCGGCCTGCTGCGTTACGGCATTCCCGACTTCAAACTCGACAAGTCGGTAATCGATCGCCGCTTGGAACAGATGGTCGCCGAAGGGGTTCGCTTCGAACCCTCGGTAACCGTCGGGGAGGACGTCAGCGGCCGCTATTTGAAGCGTTCGTTCGACGCGGTCGTGCTGGCAATGGGAGCCGGAAAGCCGCGTGCCTTGACCTGCCCCGGCGCCGATGCCGACGGCGTTCATTTCGCCATGGACTTCTTACGCCAGCAGAACAAACGAGTCGCCGGCGACCCGGTCCCCACTGAGGGCGAAGGGGCTATCTACGCCAAAGATAAAGATGTCGTCGTCATCGGAGGTGGCGATACCGGCAGCGACTGCGTGGGCACGTCGATCCGCCAGGGAGCGCGTTCGGTCACGCAGATCGAAATTCTTCCCAAGCCGCCGGAGAAATACAATCCCGATACACCGTGGCCGCTGTGGCCCCGCATTTTGCGAACTTCGACATCGCATGAAGAAGGGTGCGAGCGACGTTGGAGCGTGCTGACCAAATCGCTCGACGTCCACGAGGGGCGAGTCACCGCACTCAATGCCGTCGAAGTCGACTGGGTGAACGGTCCCAACGGCTGGGAAATGAAAGAGAAACCCGGCACCGAATTCACCCTCAAAGCCGACCTTGTGCTTTTGGCGATGGGGTTCGTCCACGTCGTTCACGAGGGGATCATCGAACAGTTCGAGCTCGAATTGGACGCGCGAGGCAACGTCAAGGTCGACGACTGGCAAACGTCGTCGCCGGGCATTTTCGCGGCCGGCGATACCGTCCGCGGCGCTTCGTTGGTCGTCCATGCGATCAACCAGGGACGTCTAGCCGCCAAAGCAGTCCACCGCTGGGTACTTGCTTGAACGGCTGTTTGTTCAGGTTTCGTTCCTCCAATACAATACCGGCACATCACCCCGCAGGCGTGATGTGCCGTTTTCGTTGAATCATCCGTATCGTCGACGAGGTACGCACCATGAGCGAATCAACCACGGCCCCGGTCGCTCTCGTTACCGGCTCCGGCAAGCGCCGCGTCGGCAACACGGTGTTGCGGCGGCTTGCCGAGCGAGGATTCGACACCGTTCTTCATTACCGAAGCTCAACCAACGAAGCCGAAGCGACCGCCCAAGACATTCGCACCGCAGGCGGCCGTTGCGAGGCGATTCAGGCCGACGTCTCCGTCGAAACCGACGTCGTCCGGATGTTTCAAACGATTCGCGATCGTTTCGGGCGTCTCGACGTGGTGGTCAACTGTGCCTCGGTTTGGGAACCGAAGCCGCTGGAAGAAACCACCGCCGAAGACGTCGAGCGGCAATTTCGCATCAACACGCTGGGAACCTTTTTGTGCTGCCGCGAAGCGGGCAAGATCATGGCCGCACAACCCGAGGGCGGGTTGATCGTCCTCGTCGGAGACTGGGCGGTCGCCCGGCCGTACCTGAACTACGCCGCCTACTTTGCGTCGAAAGGTGCCATTCCGACACTCACACGTATGTTCGCGGTCGAACTCGCCTCGCGCAACCCGAGAATTCGCGTCAACTGTATCGAACCGGGACCGGTCATGTTGCCCGATCACTTGCGTCCATCAGAGCGACGCTACGCCGTCGAGGGCACCTTACTGAAACGCGAAGGTTCTCCCGAAAACGTCGCGCAAGCCGTCCTCGCGTTCTGGGACAACGATTACGTCACGGGAGTCTGCCTGCCGGTCGACGCCGGTCGCCGACTTGCCGCATACGACGCCGACCGCCCGGCCTAGGACGGACGGCCTACTTCCGGAAACGCATTCAGCGATGCCGTCGGTGGTCAGCTTACCAACCGAAAATCCCGGCCGGCGGGCTTATCGCACGGAGGCTCCACCCGATGCCGTGCGGTGCGGGGAAGCCTCTTCCAGGCACCACACCGCGGCATTGCGGATCATCGTTTGCATGGGCTCACTTTCGAGAATCTCACGGTTGTGGCCGTTCGCCAAGTAGCACACGCGTCCCGCACCGAATGTTCTCACAAACCCGTGTAGGGAAGTCTTGTCGCCGGCCACAGCTTGCAACAGCAGCGTTGCATCATCGACATGCAGCTTCGGCCAATGGCGTTCGTCGACTGCCGGATAATCACGCACGCCGTGGGTAACCGGATGTTCCGTGACCACATGAACGCGATAATGCTCGCCGGGCTGTCCGTGGCCGGCGTAACTCGCTCCCAACGTCCGAGTATAAAGACTTTCGCCGTCATCCAGCCGTCGCAGCGCCGTGGCGTTGTGCAAAGCCAACAGGGCGCCGCCCGACCAGACAAATGCCGCGATGGTAAATTCCTGCTCGTCGGTCATCCAGAAGACGCGATCACCGTACGGGTCGTCTTCCGTCGGATTCGGCCACAGCATGCCGTCTCGCAAAACGACGAGCAAGTCGAAGTGTCGCAATAGTTTCGGTTGCAATTGCCGCACATCGTACAGAAAGGCGACCGCCACGCCCGCTTTCTTCAACGCCGCCTCCAAAGCCGGCCGGATATACGCAGGATCGTGATACCGATCGCCGATCAACGCCAGGGCCCGCGGATGCGATCGTGGAACTTCCGGCGGCACCGTCAATCGTCGATACATCGCCGCAACGAGCTGTTCCGGGGGGCCCTCAGGCCAATCCGGGGCTAACGATCGGGCGCTCCGTAATTGTGCACATGCGGTCTCCAACGAACGCCCCATAGAAACTTGGTACGCAACCGCATCGCGCAAACGAACGTATGTTTCCGTAGAAAGCGAATTCAAAGAAGACGATGCGTCTTCAGCTTCGGCAACGCCGACCACGATTTCGCCGCCGATCACCGCGGCACAAACAACCAACAGCCAAGAAAAACGGCCGGAACAAAAGCCGCCCCAAAGACTTCGCGAGCTCATGTGCCCCTCCCGCGACATCGCGCCGAAACGTCTTGTCTACCCACTTTCTGAATGACGTTTGCGACCTCCTGTCTTCGAAGTGCCTCAGCGGTGCAAGATTGCGCCGCCACATTTGCGCGTTTCAGAATAGTTGGCCTGTCGCACACAGATCAAGCGTTTGGTCGCTACGATTACCCGTGACGATGCGAAGGCGGTGCAGTCTCAATTCTTTGCAGAAAGTCGCGAATCCCTACTGCGGTCTCACCGGCTTGCGATTCCCAGTTCAAAAGGCGTGGGAAAGCGATCGGGTTCACCGTCACCGTCGAAATCGCCGCGAAGATACGCTTGCACGTCGAGCGCCGCGCCGATGGTTTCGCCGCCTTCGCCCATATGCAACGCGGGACTCGTTTCCGTGGGGCGAATATCCAGAGCCACCGAACGGCTTTCACCCCAGTTCGCCACAAGCATGCTTTTCACCGGCAAGACGTCGAGCGGAGGATCAATTGTCAGCTTGTCACCGTCGACAGATTCGACTACCCGGGCAACACCGTCGAAATCGAATTCCACATGATCACCCACGCGAAACATCTCGGCTCCGGCACGCAACACGACTGTTGCGTGCGTACATTCCGT
>CAYVVR010000051.1:0-12815 GCA_964454655.1 uncultured Planctomycetaceae bacterium
CAAAGCGGCAAATATGGGCAAAATCGTCGTGTTCAAAGGATGGCCGGGATTCACCTGGTGGAGCGATCCCGAGCTGTTGAAGAAGCCGCACGACGAATTGCACCGGATCGCCGCCGAACGAATCACCTTCCCGCTGGCTTGCTATTTGGTCGGTGCCGGACGGTACAGCTATTTTTGTTACACCTGGGGCTGGCTCGGCGAACACGGGACGTTCGACCGGTATCCCGAGTTTGAGAAGCCGCTTGGTCCGCCCAAGGGCGAGGCGACGCGCGACGGTTGGACGTATCGTCGCGAATTCGAACACGCCTCGGTGTTCGTCGACTTGGAGCACAAGACCGCCCGCATCGAATGGCGGTAGCGTTTCGCCGTTTGGGTGGTGCAGAAACACCGGTCGCGTTTTTCTTGACTTTCGTCGGTGGGCAGGCCACACTGAGCGGCGGGAAGTGGGGGACGCCGGTTACCGACGCGGTCGGCTCGCCGTCGACGTGAAGGAGTCGCCTCCGGCCGCAGCTTCCCCGCACCCTCGAATCCCGCATCCTCTTGCGTCTTGCTGCGTTTTGGGGCCGAGCGGCGGTTTGCCGCTTGAAGTCTTTCCCGGCTTTTACCTCGTCGGTTCCTTCCGTGCTTCCGACGTGCGCCGAACGTGTGTGGCGATATGAATACGGCGCAGCCTGCGAGCCGCGCGTTGCGGCTGGGTCTGGTGGGATACTCTTTCTCGGAGAAGGTGCGATGAAGCGGTTCAGTGTTTGTCATCGGTCGGGGTGGGGGATTTCTGCACTCGGCCGGGTCGTTGCGGCCGCGGTTCTGGTCGTCGGATCGGCCGCCGCCGTTTCGGCCGCCGGTCCCGATGCCCGGCAGCTCTTGGAAACCGCCGGCGTCGAAGGCGGCGTGGTCGTTCACGTGGGATGCGACGATCCCCAGTTGTTGGCGGCGCTGCGTGCCACGCCTAGCTTCCTCGTTCAGGGCATCACGCAGGATGAATCGGAGCTGGCCGCGGCACGCGAGTTTTTGCGTTCGCGCGGCGTGTACGGACCGGTCTCGGTCGTGCCTTACTCGGGAACGCATTTGCCGTACATCGACAATTTCGTGAACTTGGTGATCGTGGGAGAGGGACGTCAAGTCGCAAGGGATGAATTGCTTCGCGTGCTTACACCCGGCGGTGTGGCGCTGATCGAAGACGGGGGCAAGCTGAAGAAGATCGAGAAGCCTCGCCCGGCCGAAATGGACGACTGGACGCATGCCCTGCACGATCCGACGAACAATGCCGTGGCGCACGACGATCTGATTCAGCCGCTCGGTTGCTACCAATGGTTGGCCGATCAGCGATACTCGCGGCAGCACGATCACATGTCGGCGATCAGTGCGGTCGTATCGGCCGGAGGCCGGGTATTCTACATCATCGACGAGGCACCGCGGGAATCGATCCTGATTCCGCCCGACTGGAAGCTCGTCGCCCGCGACGCCTTCAACGGCACGCCCTTGTGGTCGAAGTCGATTCCGTTGTGGCATCCGCACCTGTGGCGGCTGAAGAGCGGCCCGCAGTTGCTTACGCGGCGGTTGGTGGCCGTCGGCGATCGCGTGTATGTGACGCTGCGGATCGACGGGCCGGTGAGCGTTCTCGATGCGGCGACGGGCGAGACCATCCGCGAACTCGAAGGAACGAAGGCGACCGAAGAAATCTTGGCGACCGACGACGGACGCTTGATCTTGGCCGTCGCGCCCGAGGGCGCTCCCTTGCGGAGCGATCCGTACAAGAAGTACGCCACGGTTCGCGACATGGAAGCCGACGTGACGAACCCCGTGTGGTCGTTGGCGCCGCGGGTGGTGATGGCGGTCGATCCGAATTCGGGCGAAATCGCGTGGAAGCATGAAACCGATCTGGTTCCCATGTCGTTGACGGCCGACGCCGAACACGTTTACTTCCACGATGGCAAGGCGATGCAATGTCTCGATCGGAAGACGGGCGAATCCGTGTGGACTTCCGAGCCGTTGCCGGTGAACCTGAAGATGCGCAGCTCGGGCGGCGCCACCGTGGTCGCCTACAAAGACGTGCTGCTCTACGGCGGCCAGGTGCCTTTCAAGAACCCGGAGTTCCCCGGCAGCACGACGATCTACGCCCTATCGACCAAGACCGGCAAGCTGTTGTGGACGGGCGAACATCCCGTCTGCGGCCACATGGGCACGCCGGAAGACATTCTCGTAATCGACGATCTCGCCTGGGTCGGGCACGTCGCCAAGGGTGCCGACAGCGGAACCATGATCGGGTACGACGTGCACACCGGCGAAGCGAAGAAACGCTTCACCCCCGACGTCGAAACGCACTGGTTCCACCACCGTTGTTACCGGGCGAAGGCGACCGACAATTACCTGCTGTTCTCGCGGACGGGCATTGAGTTCATCGATCCCGACGAAGAGCACTGGATTTGCCATCACTGGGTTCGCGGGGCGTGCTTGTACGGGATCATGCCGGCGAACGGCCTGGTCTACGCGCCCGAGCATCCGTGTGCCTGTTACCTCGAAGCGAAGTTGTTCGGCTTCACGGCGTTGGCGCCGTATTCCGAATCGGCGATGCCGCGACGTGAGGTTCCCGACGCCGAGCGTTTGACGACCGTCGTCGCCAAGCCGAAGATCAAGCCGGTCAAGCTGACCGCGGAAGACTGGCCCACCTATCGGCACGATCCCGCCCGCAGCGGCAACACCGCCTGCGAGGTTCCTCCTTCGCAGTTGAAGAGTGCTTGGAAGGTCGCGCTGGGCAGCAAGCTCACAAGTCCCGTGTGTGCCGGAGGCTACGTCATCGTCGCCGAGACCGATCGGCACACGGTGCACGCATTCGAAGCGGCTTCGGGACGACCCGCCTGGAACTTCACCGCCGAAGGCCGCGTTGATTCGCCGCCGACGATCTGGAACGGGCGTGTTTTGTTCGGTTCGGCCGACGGGTACGTGTATTGCCTGTCGCTCGACGAGGGCGAGCTGCTGTGGCGTTATCGCGTCGCTCCCGAAGAACGTCGGATGCTGGCCTTCGATCAGCTCGAATCGGTTTGGCCGGTTCATGGGACGCCGCTGGTCATCGACGACGTGTTGTACTGCGTCGCGGGCCGGTCGATGTTCCTCGACGGCGGATTGCGACTGGTTCGGCTCGATCCGGCGACCGGCAAGAAACTGTCGGAAACCATCTTCGACGATCGCGACCCCGAAACCGGCGAAAACCTGCAAGTTCGCATCGAAGGATTGAACATGCCCGTCGCGTTGCCCGACATCCTGTCGAGCGACGGCCGATACGTGTACATGCACTCGTTGCCTCTGACGATGGAAGGCAAACGGGTGTACAACCAGTATCTGCCGGTCACCGAGTACGAGGGCGAGTATCGGCACCTGTTCAGCCCGACCGGATTCCTCGACGACACCTTGTGGCACCGAACCTACTGGGTATTCGGGCAGGCGTTCGCCTCGGGGGCGGGCGGTTACTACCGCGCCGGCCGCGTCCAACCGGCAGGACGCATCCTCGTGTTCGACGACGACACCGTTTACGGCTACGGACGCCATTGGAACTACTACCGTTGGACGACGCCGCTGGAATTCGAGCTGTTCGCGACGCCCAAGAATCCGAAGGTCGTCAATGCCGGAACGGAACGCAAACCGATCAAGAAGAACGGGAAGCGTACCGGTCAGTCGCGGGTGTTGCCCGTCCAACGATTCGAGCGTGAATGGGCCGAGGATATCAACGTCCAGGTCACGTCGATGGTGCTTGCCGACGACGTTCTCTTCGCGGCGGGGCCGCCCGACACGGCCGACGAAGAACGCGCCGTTCAGGCCATCAGTGACGAAGAGGTCCAACGCCGCTTGGCCGAGCAAAAGGCCGCGTTGGAAGGCAATCGCGGCGGCATCTTGATTGCCGTGTCGCCCGAAGACGGTAAACTGATCGCCGGCTACAAGCTCGACGACATGCCCCGCTTCGACGGCCTGATCGCCGCCGCCGGTCGGTTGTACTACACGACCTACGACGGCAAGTTGGTCTGCCTGTCGCCCACCGAGGGCAAACCGCTGGCCAAAGAAAAGATCATCGTCGTACCGCGTCCCGAAGCGCTCAAATCGGTGACGCAGAACTAACGCGACGGAATCGGCATCGCAACCAAACCGCCGGAGCGAGGGACACGCCTTGCCTCCGGCGGTTCGTTTTACGGTGCGTTGCTGTTTTTCGGCCGACGTCGCCTGCGTGCGCCGGAACACTCGCTCGGCCTCAACCCAACGGCGAAAGCGGAACGAATGCCGAACGCGTTTCACTCGCCGGCGGTCGCAAGTTCTCGAACAGCCGCCTCAAAGGGTGCGGACGCTCTTCCCGAAACAAGCCCGTGCCGGTAGGAACTTCCTCTTGCCCTGCGTCTTCTTCGGTCGACGTCGCGTCGGAGACGATCACCGCCGGCGGCCTCGTCTCGAATCGGGCTTCGGGGAACTCGGGAACCGCGGCCGGTGCGGGACCTTCGGGAGCGGGACGCCCTTCTGCGGGCGCTTCGGGAATGATTCCCGGTTGGAGTTCGAGGATCTCTTCGATCGTGGGGACGGGCAATTCGGTCGCCCCGCCGGTCGCCGTGGAAACCGTTTCGGCCGTGATCGGCCCCGGATCGATCCACAGGCCTTGCTCGTCCAGTTGCATCGTTCCCATTTCATAGTCGAGCAGCATTCGCTGAACTTCGTAGTTAACCCAGTTGCCCAGGAAGGCGTTTTGGGCGTTCAGCAACCCGGAAAGGGCTTGCACCAGGTCGCGGGCGGTGGTTGCTCCGAACTGCGACGTCGCTCCGGCACGCGGCGGTTGGCGCAGACGTTCCCGCGCCAGATCGACTTGCGCGATCGCCACGGCGACGGCTTCGCGTCGCAACTCGAAGTCCAACCGGCCCGATTCGATATTCCGCAAGATGTCGCGAATGCCCTGGTAGACGCGGTCTTCGAAGGCATAGTAGTCGCGTCGCGCCCGCTGGTAGTTGATCAAGGCACGACGATAGGCGTTGCGTTCCAGCAATCGATCGAACGGGGCGTCGAATTCGAACCCGATGCGCATGCGGCCGGTGGTGCCGCGGAAGGCGACCGGGTTGTCGCCGATGGTGCCCATGTCGCCGCTGAAAGTCACATCGAGCGAGCTGCGCAGGTCGTTGGCCGCGATGCGGATTTGCCGCCATTGGTCGACCAGCGCCGCCCTCGCGTTCATCCAGTCGAGGCGATGCGTGCGAGCGATTTCGATGGCCTCTTCGGGCGTGATGTCGACGGGCGTGAGGACGACGCGATCCAACTTCGCCCGTGCCTGAATCAAGGTCAGGTCCGAGATCTCCATCAACAGCGGTTCGAGGAGATCCAAGGCCGTCTGATCGGCGCCGCGCGTGTCGAGGGTGGCGAGTTTTTCTTGGTAAGCTTCGAGCCGTTCTTGCCATACACGTGCGTTGCCGCGGGCGGTCGAGAGCTGCTCTTGGTACTGCGAGATGTCTTCGTCGACGGCGGCCTCGGTGAGCTTTTGTCGGGCGGCCTCGATTTCGGCGTTTGCCTTGGCGATTTCTTGTTTCGCTTCGTCGATCGCCGCTTCCAGCGATTTGCGCCGGGCATCGACCGCCGCTTGCGGATCGGCCAAGAACCGCTCGATCGCGGCAAGCGTCTCGGTGAGGGTGGGTTTTTCTTCGGTGAACGGATTCCCGTTCGGCGGCGCGGGAGCGTCGGCCGCCTCGCCGATCAGTTTCGCGTAGGCCGCTTGGATCTTCTCGAAACGCTCGTCGAGATCGGCCAGTGCCTGGCGGACCTTGTCCGTTCCTTCGGGGCCCAATTCGGTGTGTTCATACAACCGTTGCAGCGATTCGCGTCGTTCGGGTAACGCGTCGGCCAGCCGCGAGATGTCGGCGGCGACCTGTTCGGCGTGATTTCGCGTACGGCTGCAGATCTCGGCCAGTTGGCTTTGCCAATCGTCGGGCAAGGGTTTTTCGGGATCGCGAAGCGCACGCGCCAATCGCGTCGCCTGCTGTTGCGTGGCCATCAACTGCGGATCGATCAAGTCGAACATCTCGAGGATCGGATCCGAGATTTCGACGTCGACGTCGGGCGGCAGGCCCAAGGTGATCTTGAACGAGTCGAGCGACGACTGGTAGTTGTTCCGCAATTGCAACAATTGGCTCTGCGCGTTGTACAGCGATTGCAGGGCCAAATCGACTTGGAACCGGTCGATGCGGTCGGCCTCGTGGGCGGCCAACAGTTGTTCGTAGCTGTCTTGCAGGCCCGCGACGTTCTGTTCCTGGTTGCGGATACGGACCTGGTCTTGGAGCAAGCCCAACACGCCGCTGCGCCCGGCACCGGTCGACGGCGTGAGGCTGCCGATGGTGACGTTGCCGCCGCCGGGACCGCTTCCGGGGCTGGTGCCGGACACGATTTGCAGATAGAAGCCCTTGCGATAACGTTCCATCTGCCGAATGTTGGCCAGAAGCGCCCGCTGGGCCTGCGTGAGATTTTCCAAGACGACCGCCCGGCCGCCGGCGCGCAACAACGGTTGCACGATCGAAAAGTCGATCAGCGACGACGACACGTAGCTGTGGGCGCCGGAAAATTCCCAGACCATCGAGTTGGCGAAGCCCACCAACAGTTCGCCTCCGGTGGCGAACAATTTGCGGGCCGAAAGACCGTTGTCGACTGCCAACAGGCTGCTTGCGCCGCCGGCGCGATCCGGCCCGTCGGCCGTGAAGAAGGTCGAGTGGTTTCCGAAATAGCGGATGTCGAAGCGGTATCGCTCGGCGGCCACGTTCAACGCCGCCAGGTACAGGTTTTCCAGTCGTTGCTGGTAGTCGCGCGAATGGATCAGCGCGAGCTTGACGGCCGAGTTTCGATCGAGGACGACGACACCCTTTTCGTTCACCGGTAGAAATGCCCGCCAGTTCGGGTTTTCGACCTCGGGCGTCGTTCCCCAGTCGTCCCAGTGTTTCGAGCCTTTCTTGCCGTCGACACATTCCATGTAGCGGTGCGATGCCGGATCGTCGCAGGGCATGGGCTCTTCGTCGGGGCAGAAGGGATCGTACATCCGCGACTCGGGCGCGGGATTGATGGAGAACCGGTCGATCTCCCACCGGGGATCGGTCGCGGTGGATTCGACCAGGCAAGCGACCTCCTCGTCGGCTTGTTGCCGGTAGAACGAACGGTGACACCCGGCGGTGATTAGCAATCCACCCAAGAGCACGACCCAAGGGAAAAAAGGCCCTCGGAACACGCGGTCGGCTCTGACGAGATGCGCATTCCGCCCTATGGAATGGTGCAATTCCCCCAGAAGGTTGGTTGCCGCTTCGTTCATGGCGTGATGTCTCGGCGCAAAGTGGTTGCTTCGGCATACAACGACCGCCTTCAAGGGGTTTCGGACTGACGATCAGGAAAACTTTATCGATTAAGCTGGTTTTGTGGCTTGAAACTGAAGGTTCGGTGAATCAAATTGGATGATCTAAGTGCCCTGGAAAAAATGGGTTGTGGAGGATGAAGCTTGACACCCCCTAGGGGCCTAAATACCATCGAAGTTACCGATCTGAAACATTTGCCGCCGGATTGGTGTTCGCCCGGGCTGGTCCCGGGGTTACTCAAAGGAAAGCTGCTCGTCTGAGACCGATTCCGGCTCTTGCCGAGGCTGCTTGTCGGCACGGATTCGCCGCGGGGAATCCCCCGTTTCGAGGAACGACTCGCACCGACCGGCGAATGATCTTCTCAACCAAGACGGTGAATCCGATATGAGCATCTGGAAGAAGCTATACATCGTTTTCATCCTGCTCGCTTCGATCGCTTTCTGGTACTTGGGGATGCGTGCGTTGGCCACCCATCGGGCGTGGCGCGAGGCCGCTCTCCAGCTCCAGCAGCAAATCGAGCAGACGAAACAACAACGCGAACGTCTCGTTCACGGCGACGGGACGAACCCCGGCATTCGGCAGTTGGAACTCGAAATTCACAAGTGGCAAACGAAGCGCGGCCGCGTGTGGTACGGCGCACGGCCGGCGCAACTGCAACAACAGCGAGGTCCGAACGGCGCGCCCGTGGTGCAAGTCCGCGTGGCGATCGACACGCTCGGTCCGGCGGCTGCGCCCGAGGAACAGCCGATCCCCGTCGATTCGGTCGTGTTCGTGTTCGACGAGCGAGACATCCGCCAAGGCGGACGTTACCTCGGCGAGTTCCGCGTGCGTCAGGTGGTCGAGGCCCAAGGCGATCAGCCGAAACAACTCGTCCTCGAGGCCACGACCGTCCTTTCCGCTCGCCAGATGCAGTATCTGCAACAAAGCGTGAACCTGGCCGGTCAAGGGCAGACGACCTGGACGATCTGCGACATTTTGCCGTTCGACAACCACGAAGCGTTTGCGGGCATGGATCCCGAGGTGTTGCGGGAAATCCTTCCGGCCTCGTCGGTCGAGGAATACATCCGCGACGGTCAGCCGATCGACCCGAATCAGCCCGAATCGGAACGATACGAGCGGCAGTTGTGCGACTACACGATTCTGTTCCGCGTGTATCAGCTCGAAGAGGTCGAATTGCTCGACCGCATCGCTTCGATGAAGCGGAACATCGATTGGCTGAACGCGTGCCTCGACGATGCCAAGCGGGAAGAAGGCGTGCGGCAGCAAGAGATCGCCCAGTTGACCGCCGACTTGGAACAGGCCAATCGCGAGCTGGCCGCGACGCAAGCCCATTTGAAGGCCGTCGAATCGACGCTTGAGCGCGTGACCCAGGCACGCGACGACCTCATCCGTCAGAACATGGCGACGGCCGCCGCGATTGCGGCCGCCCAGACCAAGGCGGCCGAGCTGATCGAAGCCCGTGTGCGGGCGATGGCGGCGGCCCAAGAATCGGCCACGCCGTGATCGATTGCCGATAGGTTACCGATGAACCATCGATTCGGCGGTTCCGCATCGAGCGGGATCGCCGAGTTCTCGTTTCTTGCGCCGTCTCGGTCGCATTGCGGGGCGGTTGTCGCGAGACGATCGACGTTTCGGGGCAAAGATCGGTAAGAGGCCGCGGCGATCGGCTTGTCTCGCAATGCTGGGGATTGTGTTGTTTGAGTGGGTTGTGAAGTTGGGTAATTTGTGCGGATCGAACAAGAACGTCTGCCGACCGAGCGATCCGCAGCCGACGTAATCTATTAGCCGGTATTGTGCCGACGGCGCATGCGCCGATGTCGTACGATCGGCGGATGGGCCGCGTGAACGATTGGAAACGCTTGCGGGGAAGGATCTCCGCCCGATCATCCTTCGGCCCCAGCTACAGAGCCATTTACGGAGGAGCCGCTCGATGTTGTCTCGCTTGATCAAGTTTGGCGGTCCGCTATTGATCGCGGCCGTGTTGGGAATGGTGTGGACGTCCCAGGCCCAAGCCGGCGGCCCGTGTGTTGCCGGTCATCATGCCTACAATCCGGCGTTCGATTTGTTTCCGCAGTATTACACACCGCCGGGCTGCACGAGCCTTCAGGCTCAGCTTTACGTGGCTCCCGTTCCGACGCCCCCGGTGATCGGCCACACCTGGATCACCTATCAGCCGTTGATGCCGCACGAATTCTTGTACCGGCACGGACGCACGTATTATCGCCGCAATGCCGACGGCGGTTGGACGCGCACGTCGGTCGGATGGCATTGAACGAGCCGATCGGAATCTTGCCGAAAGTGAAGACGAAGGACTCGACCATGAAACGTCAGACGATTGCTCTACTCGCCGGTGCGATGTTGTTGTTCGGGGCGACCGGAATCGTGCAGGCCGGTGATTGCCCGACTTGCGGTCACGCCAAGGTGAACGCGACCACCTGCCCGAGTTGCGCCCACGGCATGGCTGCTTCGGCTTGCCCGACGTGCACGGCCTTTCCGAAGCGGGCGGGAATTCACGGCAACCGCTACACCGGCCCTTGGCACGGCCAGTATTACAGCTCGACCTGGGGCATGCCGGTGGCCGTCGTCGTGCCGCCGACCGCCGCCACGCAAACGCACTGGGGTTGGGGCGTCGGTGCTACGCGCGTTACGCCGATCTATCCGCAGTTTCAGCGGAACATGAACGGCGGCAGCGTGTACAACGTGCGTCAGTTCCGGCCGACGCCGCCTTGGCCGTCGAGCACCGATCAGTTCGGCGTGTACCCCGTGCGCGCGCCTTGGTGATCACGCATCACGGCATACTTGCGCGGCATTGAGCCGCGTCATCCTCGACAAGAACGCCCGCGAGCCGACGTGGACCGCCCACGCCGGCTCGTTCTCTAGGGCTCGTCGGAAAGGAGGTTGCACGACGTCGCACGCCGTACGCTTGATAGGCTAGGGGGAACAGATTTCGGCCAGCCGGTGCTGCAAGTTGTCGACCAGTGTTTGCAATTCGAGTTCGGTCGCCCGCTCGGGAGTGAGTTCCTCGGCGGCGTCGGGGATCGGCTCGGGCAGCTCGTCTTCGGCCATATCGAACGGATGCGGTCCCGAAGCCAGATGGTAGAAGACCCGGTTGCGCCCGTTTTCTTTCGCCGCGTACAGGCAATCGTCCGCCCGCTTCATCAACGATTCGATCGACACGCCCGCGCCGATGCTCGCTGCGCCGCAACTGACGGTGACGGGCATTTCGCGACCCTCGAATTCGAACCGCCGATTGGCGATCGCGCGGCGGAATCGCTCGGCGGCTGCCGCGGCGAGACGGGCGTCGGCCTCGGAAAGAATGACGGCGAATTCTTCACCGCCGATGCGGGCGGGCATGTCGCTTTCGCGGGCCACCGCCTGCAAGACCTCGGCCAATCGCGTCAACACGGCGTCGCCGGCCGGATGGCCGTACTCGTCGTTCAATCGCTTGAAATGATCGACATCCAGCAGCACGACCGAAAACGGCGTTTGCTTGCGCTGCCACTGCGCCAAGCGGCGTTTTATCTCGGTGTCGAAGGCCCGCCGGTTCGGCAAGCCGGTCAACGGGTCGGTGAGGGCCTGGGCCGTCTGCGATTCCAATTGCCAAGCCTGTTCGCGCAGACGTGATTCGGCGGTATCGAGTTCGCCTTGCAATCGGGCGTTCAATTGCATGATCTCGATCGCGGCTTGGAGCACGACCTTCGAGAAGTCGGGCGACGACGGATCGAGCCCCGCAATCTCTTCGCCGGTTCGCAACAAGGCGCCGCGATGGCGTTCGACTTCGCCCGACACGTTTTGCACCAGCTCGTTCAACCGCTGCACCGAGCGTTCCAACCGCTTCGCCTTGATGCGGTCCCAATGGCGACGCCGCGCCGCCACGCTGGGGATCAGGTTCGTCGCTCGATGCCACAGGGCGGGCAGAAGCGATCCGAAAGCGGCACCACCCAAAAATAGCCACCAACCGGACATACGACACTCCAGTTCCCGGCGCGTTTCTACTCGAACGCGCGGAGATTGTGGTCGACGATCGGCCGGGCGATCGGTTGCCCCGAATACCGGTGTCCCGGCTTGCAAAGAAAAGACGAACGAAAAGCAACGGAAAAGGTCGCCTTCCCCCGGCCGTCGGGGAAAGGCGTTCTCATCTCAAGCCTATCTCACGATTCCGCCGAACGAGGGGGAACTTGAAGAAAAACAGGGTGCTTGCTGGGAAAATTTGCGGCACGGTCCGGCGGTTGTCGCTACGACCGGTATTATCGGTGCAAGCGTTTCCCCGTTGCGAGGACACGCCGCTGCACCTCGCCGAGCTCGGGTAGGGGATTTACCCTAGCGGTTCGGCGTTTTGCTTCGCCGTGTCACTTCGAAGCCGCGGACGTGGTACTCGCCGTCGACGCCGCAAGAGAATTCGAGCGGTTTGCGCGGTCCCCGCGGTGCGCCGGTGTCGCGGTTCTCGAAGCGGTCGGCATCGGTGATGCCGATCAAGGTGTTGTTTTCGACGACCGCGGCATAGCTTTCTTCGTTGCGGACCAACGGTCTCGGTAACTCGCGGCATTCGATGATGTTGTCGGCGATCACGATCGTCGAGAAGTCGGTGTCGCGATGAAAGCCGAACAACCCCTCGGTGCGCGGCGTCGCCGTACGATGCGCGATCACGTGATTGTTCGCAAAACGAAAATGATCGTACACACCGTTGGTCCAGAAGAGGCCGCGTCCCGGGTTGAGAATCAGGTTGTCGTGGAAGTCGGTCGGCCCCGGCGCCGATTCGTTCCCGAAACGTGAAATCAAGTTGCCGCCGTCGGCCTCGGGCGAAAATGTGAACACGTTGTGATCGACCTCGACGGCGTTCCGCGGCCATTCCAGGGCGTACGAGGTGGTGAACCAGTTGTGGTGGATGTGGAACGTGTACCCGCCCTCGGGTACGCTGCCGCCTGCGTGTTTCGGTATCGACACGCATCCGTGCAACACGTTGTGGTCGATCTCCATGTAGGCGTTGTTGTCGTGCGGAAATTCGATCGCGAAATTGACGTTGATCGTGTTGTGGTGCAAGCGACAGTTTTTTCCGCCGTAGCCTTTGATGCCGTAGAACGGGGCGGCGCCTTCGGTGCGCGTCATCCGATTGTTCCAGAACTCGGAATCGGCCGACCAGTGCATGAACAGCGCGCCGCCGGTGGTCGAGCCGAACTTGCCTCCGGCGTCGACGAACGTGCAGTCGTGCACGCGGTAGTTTTTCATGCGCCACGTACGAATGCCGCTCCACAAGAATCCCTTGACGTGCAAATCGAATAGTTCAAGGTCTTCGACGGCGTTGGCGAAGACGGCTCCGTGCACGTTCGGTCCTCGTAGCGTCATGCCCGAGATCTTGATGCGCCGGACCTTTTCCATCGAAAAGAGATACGCCGACGGGTCGTCTTCGCGCGGAAGTGTGTCGGTGGAGACCTGCCACGCCGGATCGGCGACGGCGATCGTCTTTCC
>CAYVVR010000052.1:0-12604 GCA_964454655.1 uncultured Planctomycetaceae bacterium
GGTCCACACCGTGTTCACTCCCAATGCGAAGCCGAAACCGCCGACCAAGCCTGCTCCCAAACCCGCTTCGAAAGCGGCCCCGTAGTCTTGCCGGTTTTCGACGTCTTCACGATCGCCTTGAACCGTTTACGAACATCCACGAAAAGGCACCCAAACGATGAACGCCGAGCTCTTTCCGCGAAACCTGCGATCGACGGTCTTCGTTCTTCCCACGGCCTGGGTACTCTTCTCCGCGGCAGCGTTCGCCCAAGGCGTGACCGGCCATATCGACCATATCTTCCCGGCCGGGGGGACGCGAGGCACGACGTTGCAAATCGAAGTCGTCGGCGACGACCTGGTCGGGTCCGACGCCGTTCGCGTCTCCGGAGAGGGTGTAACCGGAAAGGTCGTCGAGACGAAGCCGGCGACCAAAACGAGCAAAGCGATCGCGGTCGTCGAATTGACGATCGACGCCGACGCCCCCGTCGGCTTGCGCGATTTGCGACTGCACTCGCCCGCAGGATTCACGAATCGTGCTTTTTTCGCGGTCGGCGACCTGCCCCAGGTTCGCGAAACTGAGCCGAATTCCCTATTCTCGCAAGCCCAACAAATCGAAAAAACGCCCGTTACGATCGACGGACAGATCACGCAAGCCGATATCGACGTCTTTCGGTTTTCGGCCAAGGCGGGCGACACCATCGTCTGTCGCGTCGAAGCGCAGCGATTACGGCCGTTCTTGGCCGACGGCGTCCCCGGCTGGTTCCAAGCCGTCATGACGTTGTACGACACGCAAGGCCGACAACTGGCTTACGTCGATGATTACTATTTCCATCCCGACCCCGTACTGATCTTCGAGGTTCCCAAGGACGGTGACTACGTCGTCGAGTTGCGCGATTCGATCTTCCGCGGACGAGACGATTTCGTCTACCGGTTGACGATCGGTAAGATACCGTTCATCACGTCGGTGTTTCCGCGCGGGCTGAATCCCAAGCAAAAGGTCACCGTTCATCTCGACGGCGTCAACCTACCGTCGGACACGGTCGATGTCGTCGCCCCGGACACGCCTCGCTCGCTGCTGGCCGTTTCGGTCGAGGCCGACGGCATTCGATCGAACGCGATTCCGCTGGCCGTCACGGCTCCACCGACGACGGCAGAAAAAGAACCGAACGACACGCCTAAAGCGGCCCAGGCGGTTCCCGTCCCAGCGTCGATCGACGGACGTATCGAAAAACCGGGCGACGTCGACTTCTTCAAGATACACGTCTCGGGAAAACAAACGCTCGCATTCGAAGTGGCCGCACGGCGATACGAATCGCCGCTCGACTCGATCGTGACCATCCTCGATGCAACCGGAAAACAACTGGCGGAAAACGACGACGTCGAAGATCCGTTCTTCCAACACATCACGCATCACGCCGATTCCCAACTGATCGTGACGCTACCGGCCGAGGGTGACTACCTAGTCCGGCTGGCCGACATTCAAGGAAAAGGCGGCCCCGAGTTCTCGTACCGGCTCGTCGTGGCACCGGCGGTCGGCGACTTTCAGCTTCGCGTACTGCCCGACGTGCCGCGAATCAGCCAAGGTTCGTCGGCCGTGTTGACCGTTCGCGCGCTGCGCAAGTGGGGTTTCAATGGAGAAATCGCGGTCTCGGTCGAAGATCTTCCACCGGGCTTTACCGCCGGTCAAGCCGTCATCGCCGAAGGCGAAGAGCAAACGATCCTCTCGATCACGGCCCCGGCCGATGCACCGTTGAAGCCGTTCACGCCCAAGATCGTCGGCACGGCCGATATCGGTGGAAAAACGGTGGTTCGAACAGCCCTACCCACCGAAGACGTCATGCAGGCGTTTTACTACCACCATCTCTTGCCGACCGACGAAATGCTGGTAAGCGTGCTGGAACCGGGCCCCTTCAAGCTGATTCCTGAAATGCCGGAAGGATACATCCGCTTCGCTTCCGGACGCACGGCGTTTCTGACGGTCAAAATCGAGAAAGAGAAGACGGTCAACGGCCCCATCCGGCTCATGCTGCAAGATCCCCCCAAGGGTGTGACGATGCGAATGGTAACCGTCCCCCCGAACCAAAGCGAGGCCAAGCTCGAGATCCGTTACGCCAACCAGCTGCCCGCAAACGTAATATTCAATCTGGTCGTGGTCGGCACGACGAAGGTCGGCAACGAAACGGTCTCGGCCATCACCCCGGCGTTCATGGCGCTCGGCCCTTCGGCCAAGCCACCGAAGGGACTCGTGAAAGACGCCGCAAAGTAACGGCGAGCTTACGCCATCGGCGCGCGTAGCGATCCGCCGTGCAATCGAAGCAATCTCAAATCGACACGGCGACGGCCCGACGAATCGGGACCGCCGCCGTTTGTTTATGCAGACATCGAAATCGGCGATTTTTACATGGTCGCCAGCAAGCCGCGAACGTAACCCACCGATTCGGCCAGGCCCATCCGCGGATCATTGGCGTCGGCTTCGTACTCGAACGAAGCACGCTTCGAAAAGCCGACTTTCTTCAGCGCCGCCAAGACGCCTCGCAAGTCGAGCACACCGCGACCGGCGATGATCGTCTTCCCGCTCGCATCGGCCTTGCTCACGTCTTTCAGGTGCAAGTCGAGCAGGCGATCGGCGAATCGCTCGATGTCGGCCACGGGATCGGCGCCGACCCGCAACGTGTGTCCCACGTCGATACACAATCCGAATCGCTTGTCACACTTCTCGATCTTTCGGTACACACTCTCGGGCGTGGGGAAGTGTTGGTCACCGGGACCGTGGTTGTGAATCGCAACCGCTACGCCCGTCTCGCGGATCTTCTTGTCGACCGCGGGAATCAACTCGGCCAGGGTCGACCCGACGATCATCTCCATGCCGGCGGTTTTCGCGTAGTGGAAGGCCTGCTCGATGTCTTCCGGCGAACGCATGTAGATCACGCCGCCGCCGTACAGTTCGATTCCGGCATCGGCAAGCTTTTTGCGGGTAGCCTTCAGTACATCATCCGACGCATCCAATGGAAGATGGTACGACTTCAAGCAGACATATTTCATGTCGAGCTTGTGGAGAATCTCGATCGTCTCATCGAGGCTCAACTTCCGCGTCGTAAACGACGCCAACCCCAGGGAGAACGGAACGTCGGCTTGGTAGTCCCGCACCCCGGATTTCGCCTCGGCGGCAACGCCGCTCCAAGTGCCCAAAGAAGCGGCTGCCGCCCCGACGGCGGCCGTCTTCAGAAATCCGCGCCGATTCTCACGTGCATTTCCCATAGTCTCTTACCTTCCACAAAACAGGAACCAGAACGAGAAAGGGTCGAACTCGAATGCGCTTCCCCCGCTGCACACACCCGGCCGGGGCTCGCTTGCCTCGACGAAGTGCGGCCGTTCAAACCGTATTCTAGTCTCGAACCCGTCAGGCTGTCTTGCATCTTCTCCGATCGACCGGGCGAAAATATCGATTTTGAAATCACAAGCAGCTCAGTTCCACGCATTTTTTCGACAGATTGTCGACTGTCGAACACGCGGCACGCGCCGGCCGACCGAATTTCTTGATCTTCGCTTGCAGGCCGAATACGCTGAGGACGCAATACGACCGTCGCCCG
Organism: uncultured Planctomycetaceae bacterium; assembly: GCA_964454655.1. Classification (GTDB taxonomy): domain Bacteria; phylum Planctomycetota; class Planctomycetia; order Pirellulales; family Thermoguttaceae; genus CAYVVR01. Next base: position 3,570 of record CAYVVR010000052.1, read on the forward strand.
TCGAACCACGTCCCATCCTGCGAGGTGTATCATGCCGTTTCCGCTTCCGCTTCGGTCCGCAGTAGCCTCTTGCCTCGTGTTCATGGCAGCGTTCCTCGCCGGGCCTTACGACTCGCTCCCGGCCGGATTCGCGCAATCAGCCGCCGCGAGCGACGACCTGAACGCCCTCGACGCCGCCGAGCGCGAACAGTTCGTGTTTCATCGTTATCTGCTGGGCGAAGTGGCCGCCGCGGAACAGGCACGCCGCGACCGGTACGAAGCCGCCAAGACGCCGGACGAGTTGTCGGCCTACCAAGAGCGGATTCGCAACTTCTTCTTCAAACAATTGGGCGAGTTACCCGAGCGAACGCCGCTGAACGCCCGCGTCGTCGGCACGATCCCTCGTGACGGCTACACGGTCGAAAAAGTCATCTACGAAAGCATGCCCGGTGTGTTCGTTACGGCGTTGTTCTATCGTCCGCACGGCACGCCGCCGTTTCCCGGTGTTCTCGTTCCCTGCGGTCACAGCGCAAACGGCAAGGCCTCGGAACCGTATCAGCGGATATGCATCTTGTTGGCGAAGAATGGAATCGCCGCTTTGTGTTACGATCCGATCGATCAGGGCGAGCGATTGCAATTCTTCGACGAAGAAGGCAAACCCGCGCCCGGCAACGTCAAAGGCCATTGCCGATTCGGCGTCGGCGCGATTCTCGTCGGTCAGAACACGGCCACCTATCGCATTTGGGACGGGCTGCGAAGCATGGACTATCTGGCCTCGCGGCCCGAGGTCGATGCGAATCGGCTCGGCTGCACGGGCAATTCGGGCGGCGGCACGATGACTTCCTACTTGATGGCCCTCGACGATCGAATCGTCTGCGCCGCCCCCAGCTGTTACCTGACCACGCTACCCACGGTGATCCGCACCATCAACCCGCAAGACGCCGAGCAAAACATCTTCGGACAGTTGGCGTTCGGCATGGATCATGCCGAGTACGTCATCGCGCGAGCGCCGAAACCTACCCTCATTTGCTGCGCCACGCGCGACTTTTTCGATATCCACGGCACTTGGGAAACCTTCCGCGACGCCAAGCGATTCTACACGCGACTCGGGTTCGCCGAACGGGTCGACTTGATCGAGACGGATGCGACACACGGCTTTTCGCCGCAACTTCGCGTAGGCGCCGTGCGTTGGATGCGACGATGGCTGCTAAAAATCGACGATGCGATCGTCGAGCACGAAAGCCCTATTCTGACGGACGAGGAGTGTCGGTGTACGCCTTCGGGGCAAGTGCTCGAGCTGCCCGGTGCGCGAAGCATCTATGAAGTCACCGCCGAACTCGCCAAAAAATATCGTAAAGCTCGCCAAGAGAAATATGCCGACGAGTCTCCCGAGGCGTTTCGCCGTCGCGTAACGGGCTTCACGGGAATTCGATTTGGAGACGACGTTCCACACGCCGAAGGTGAATTGGTACGCTCGATTCGCCATGACGGCTACCGTGTCGAGGTGTGGCGTTTGACCGCCGACAAAAACGTCCCCTTGCCGCTTGCGGCAATGATCCCCGATCATCCCGACGGAAGCGTCGTTCTTTCGCTTCCCCCACAAGGGAAGAATGCGGCCGCCTCGACCGAAGACGTCTTGCAGGCCGTAAAGCAAGGTTCGATCGTCGTGCTCGTCGATTTGCCGGGTATCGGCGAACTGGAAAGTCGCGACACGCGGCGATACGCTCCCGACCTGGGCCCCGAACTGAACGACGCGACGATATTGTATCTTCTCGGTCGCTCGTTGCTCGCCTTGCGGGCGACATGCACGCTTCAAGTTGCCGGATTCCTTCAAGAGCAAGCTCGAGTGTGGACGCCGAACTTTGCCGGAAAGCTCGAACTTGTCGCCACCGAAGGAACGGCCCCGCCCGCTTTGCACGCGGCGTTGGCTTCGCCGAAGTGGTTCTCGCGTGTCCGGCTGCATCGAATGGTGCAAAGTTGGGAGGACGTCGTATGCACTCCTGCCGCGCGCAACCAGTACGCGAACGTTGTTCACGGCGTACTGCGCGAGTACGATCTTCCCGAGCTTGTCTCGCAAACCGCCAAGCTGGTACCGCTTTCGGTTTCGGAACCGCTCGATCCGCTGGGGAACCCGATCAACCAGTGAACGATCGGCCGCAGCGTTCTCTTCCCACGTGAAAACAAGACTCCGGGGCGTCCGGTTGGCTGGAAACGCCCGCAATGTCTGCTGCGCGCAAACCACCCGACGAACAAAAGCGGGTGTTGGCCGGTCTTGCACGCCCCCATAAAATGAGGCGTCGTCTGTGGGCACTCCTTGGGACTCGTCAATTGGCAGACGGAAGGCTACATTTGAGTAGCCTCTTGATCGGGTCGGGCCCCCCGGCCGACGATTCGGCACAAATTGTATCGAAACCACGAACCGCTTTTTCGCACCACGTTGGTAGATAATCTGTGGAAACCGCCCTCTTATCACTCGTATTGATCGTCACGTTCGGAATCACCGGACAATGGCTTGCGTGGCGATTTCGGCTGCCGTCCATCTTATTGCTATTGTTGCTTGGGTTTGTGGCCGGCCCGGTGACCGGCTGGATTCGGCCCGACGAGCTGATGGGCCGATTGCTGCTCCCTGTCGTGTCGCTATCGGTGGCGGTCATCCTCTTTGAAGGCGGCCTGAGCCTTCGGTTTCGCGACATCGAAGAAACCGGCGGGGTGTTCCTCCGTTTGATCACCGTCGGTGCGTTGGTCACGTGGGCCGGATTGTTCCTCGCCGCTCACTACATGCTGGGTTTGAGCTGGCCGATCTCCATTTTGCTGGGCGCCGTGCTGGTCGTGACGGGACCGACGGTCATCGGGCCCCTATTGCAGCACATCCGCTTAGGCGGAAGACTTGCCTCCCTGTTGCGTTGGGAAGGCATCGTCATCGATCCTTTGGGCGCGATCTTCGCCGTGCTCGTGTTTCAGGTGGTTCGCGCCGGGGAACTCCACTTTCCCGTTTGGGAAACCAGTTTCGAATTCGGGCAAACGTTGCTGGCCGGCACGGTCGCCGGTGTGATCTCCGGCATCGTGCTTATCGTGTTGCTGAGACGTTTCCTGATCCCCGACTTCCTCGAAAACGCCGTCACATTGATGCTCGTGCTGGCGACTTTCGGTCTGGCCAATCATTTCCAAGAAGAATCGGGGTTATTGGCCGTCACGGTGATGGGCATGATTCTCGCCAATCAGCGATCGGTCACGATCCATCACGTCGCCGAATTCAAAGAAAACCTGAGTGTTCTTCTCATTTCGGGGCTGTTCATCGTGCTGGCGGCCCGGCTCAGTTGGCAAGACGTCCTTTCGACGGGTTTGCCCGAGCTGGGATTCTTGCTGACTGCGATCTTCGTGGTGCGTCCGCTGGCCGTGCTGATTGCCTCGATCGGATCCAGTTTGACGTGGGCAGAACGCGTTTTCCTGGCATTCATGGCGCCGCGGGGCATCGTCGCCGCCGCGATTGCCTCGGTTTTCTCCCTGGAATTACTCGAGTTGAGCGACCCCGGCGTGCACCGCCTCGTGCCCCTAACTTTCTTGATCATCGTGGGCACGGTCACGATTTACGGTCTGGCAAGTTTGCCGCTTGCACGAGTATTGGGACTCATTCACCCGAATCCGCAAGGCATCGTGTTCGTCGGTGCGTTTCCGTGGGTGCGCAAACTGGCCGCCGCCGTGCAACAAGAGGGTATTCCCGTCATCTTGATCGACAGCGATCGTTCGAAAGTCGCCGCGGCCAAGATGGAGGGCTTACCCGCCTATTTCGGTAGTGCACTTTCGCAATCGGCCACGGAAGAACTCGACCTCTCGTCGATGCGCCGTCTCGTCGCCGTCACCCCGAACGACGAATTGAACACGTTGGCCTGCCAGCGATTCGCCCCCTACTTCGGACGCAGCGAGGTTTATCAGCTACCTTGCCGTCCCCGAGGACCGGGACAGCGATTGGAAACCGTTTCGCGTGAACAGCGAGGACGCATCCTCTTCGATCGTGAAATCTCTTTCCACGAAATCACGGAATTGTTCGGGCTCGACCCGGCTGTTCGCGCGACGCGACTGAGCAAAGAATTCGATTTCGACGCCTTCCAGCGCATGCACGGTCGCACGGTCCTTCCCGTCTTTCTGATTCGCCGAAAACGGGAAGTTTTCGTGTTCACCTCGGGCTCGCCGGTCACCCCTCAACCGGGCGACGTAATCATCAGCCTGGCTTCTCCGGCGACTCCGGAAGAAGAAGTGAACCGTCGTCGACGAAACGACAAACGGAACAAAGGCTCCGAGATCGAAGCCCGCGAAGAAAATAGCAACGTCGACGCGGCCGACGACGACATTTCGGATCAAGCCGACACGTAGCCGCCCGGTTGCCGAAACGACCGTCAATCGCCGATCGCGTCGGTCGGATCGGGAATGATCTCTTCGATCCGAATCGCTTTGTGCCCCTTGATGATCCCGGGGGAAGCTCGAAATTTGGGGACTCCACGAACGAACACCAACAATGTTTCGTGGATGTCTTTTTGCGTCGTGATGATATCGCCCACCCGCAAGCCGATCAGGTCGCCTGCCGTTACCTTCGTGGAAGCAAGCTGAACCGACACATCGACCACCGAACCACGCAGCGCCTTACCGATCTTCTCGGTCGTCTCGGGAGAAACCTGCTTCCGACCGTACGAGGCCCACGTGTTGGCGGTCAGTTTGCCGCTGATACGCTCCAGCGTGTTGTACGGAATGCACAAGTTCGCCATTCCGCGTGTTTCGCCCAGCGCCAGTTCGAACCTGATCAAGACGACGACTTCGTTGGGTGGAACGATCTGGACGAGCTGCGGATTGCTTTCGACCCGAACGACCTCGGGATTCAATTCGAGAACATTTTCCCAGGCGTGTTTCAGCTCTTGCAGGAACAAGTCGGTGATACGTCCGACCAACAACCGTTCGATGTCGGTCAACGGCCGGCGGACGGGCGGCGAGCTTTCTCGGCCTCCCCCCAGCAACCGATCGATGATCGGATACAGAATCGACGGATTGAGGTCGAGAATCAGATGCCCTTCGAGCGGTTCCGCCCGCAACAGGTTGAAACACGTCGGATTGTCGAGACTGAAGACGAACTCGTCGTACGTAAGTTGATCGACGCTGGTCAATTTGACCTCGACCATGCACCGCAGCATCGCGGAAAGACCGGCGGCAAAGTTACGGCTGAACCCTTCGTGCAGGGTTTGCAGCGCGCGCATTTGCTCTTTACCGACGCGTTCCGGTCGCTTGAAGTCATACGGCATGACCTTTTCGCGACTACGACGCGGCGGCTTCCTCGGCCCTCCACCGCTGGTTCCTCCGGCCGAAGGCGAATCGCCGGCCTTGTCGGCCGCGGGTGCCGACTTGGCCATCGCGTTGAGCAGGTTTTCCACCTCGGCTTGGCTGAGGACGTCTCCGGACATGGATCACTCCCTGATCTGTCCTTTGCCCGACACCACGTATTTGTAGCTGGTCAATTCGTCGATACCGCACGGCCCGCGGGCGTGAAACTTGTCGGTGCTGATGCCGATCTCGGCCCCCAACCCGAACTCACCGCCGTCGTTGAATCGGGTGCTCGCATTCACCATGACGGCGGAACTGTCGATGCGTGTGCAGAACTCTTCGGCCGCCGAAATGTCTTGCGTCACAATGGCCTCGGTGTGCTGCGAACTGTAGTTGTTGATGTGCCGGATCGCCGCATCCAAACTGTCCACCACCTTCGCCGAGATGATCGGACCAAGGTATTCCGCGGCGTAATCCTCTTCGGTCGCCGGCTTGGCTTCGGGAACCAATTTGCACACCGTTTCGTCGCCCCGAATTTCGATGCCGCGATCGAGCAGCGCCTTCGCCAGCCGCGGCAAGAGCGACTCGGCGATCTCGGCGTGAACGACCAGCGATTCGGCGGCGTTGCACACGCCCATCCGCTGGCATTTGGAATTGACGAGGATCTTTTCGGCCATGTCGGGATCGGCCGCCTTGTCGATGTACACGTGGCAGTTGCCGGCGAAATGTTTGATCACCGGCATGCGAGCTTCGGCGGATACCCTGCGAATGAGCCCTTCCCCGCCGCGAGGAATCGCCACGTCGATGTACTCGGACATGCGCAGAAAATGCCCGACCGCCTCACGATCGGTCGTTTCCACCAACTGCACGGCATCCCGCGGAAGCCCCGTGTCGGCAGCGGCCTCGGCGAGAATGTTGACGATCGCTTGGTTCGAATGGATGGCTTCTTTTCCGCCGCGCAAGATCACGGCGTTTCCGCTTTTGATACACAACGCAGCGGCATCGGCGGTCACGTTCGGTCGCGATTCGTAGATGAAGAACACGACCCCCAACGGAACCCGAACCTTATTCACCACCAGCCCGTTGGGCCGCACGTTCGACCAAACGACGCGCCCGATCGGCTCCGGCAGCATCGCCACTTCTTCCATCGCCCGCGCAATGCCCTCGATGCGTTCCGGGGTCAACCGCAATCGATCGACCTGGGCATCGGTCAACCCGAACGAAGGGGCATTCTTCAAATCGGCGGCATTGGCTTGGGCCAACGCGACCGACCGTTCTTTCAAGAGTTTCGCGCTCGCCCGCAACCACGCTTCTTTGACTTTACCGCTCACACTCGCCAGTTCGCGCGAGGCTTCCTTGGCTCGTTGAGCCAGCTCCAAGCAATAGGCTTCCAGGTTTTCGAAATCGTCGATGGACATCGCGGCTTTCCTCATCGTGTTGCTGCAATCGCTCGCATTCCCGGTACCTCGTACCGCGGACGAGCCGTCGAACTCTCATCCGCCGAAACTCGGGAAGATACTCGGGCGATCGTCCCCAATGCCATGGCAAGTATCCCTCATCAACCTTTCGGCGTCAACGTCGAATTCGCGCACACCGACCTCTGGCACTAGAGCGCAACCTTCTACCTGAAGGCAAGTTACGACTTCGAAAGCGAATCTCGATCAATCTTCGATGCCGCCTGCCGCGGCGAACGTCGTCATGGCCTCACGGACCGCGCGAACATTGTGCACTCGCACGATCTCGACGCCCGATTTCGCCAACGCCAACGCCACGCCGATCGTACCATAGAGGGGTGCCGTCTCCGAATTGGGAACGAGCTGGCGCAAGAATCGCTTCCGTGAATGCCCGACTAAGATCGGATACCCAAGCTCCCGGAACTTGCGTATCCTTTGCAGAATTTGCAAATTGTGATCCAAGAGCTTGCCGAAGCCGATTCCCGGATCAACCACAATCTGCTCACGGGCGATTCCGGCGGCCTCGCAGGCGCGGGCGCGCTCGGCCAGAAAGGCCGAAATCTCGCCGACCACGTCGTGGTAGTGCGGCGAGTCCTGCATGGACTGCGGCGTCCCCTGCATGTGCATAAGGCAAATGCCGGCAGAAAAGCGCCGAACGACCTCGATCATCCGCGCATCGCGGGCGGCGGTTACGTCGTTGACGATCACCGCTCCAGCTTGCAGGGCCGCCTCGGCGACTTCCGGTTTCGAGGTGTCCACCGAAATAGGAACGTCGCACTCGGCAGCCAGTCTCTCGATCACCGGCAACACGCGTCGGCGTTCTTCTTCGAGCGAAACCGGCTCAGCGTACGGTCGCGTGCTCTCTCCGCCGATGTCGAGGATGTCGGCGCCGTCGGCCGCCAAGCGACGGCCGTGCTCGACGGCCGCCTCGGGATCCAGAAATTTCCCACCGTCCGAGAAGCTGTCGGGCGTGACGTTGACGATCCCCATCAGCAAGGGAAGTCGGCGAAACTCGATCTTTCGATGGCCCGCCGACCAATACGCAGGCAAATGTGTCGATCCCATGACGACCGCTTTCCCGTGATCGTTCCGCTCTTTCGCCGAAACGTGTTTCCGCCGCCCTTACGGAATTCTACCACGGCAGCTCCATCATCCCCACGATCTGATCGGCGACCCGTTCGATGGCCGTCAACTGGGCCGTGGCCGTCGACTGACCGACCTCGGGCACGAACGCCGATTCGGCGGCGACCGTTTCCAGCTCGGGCGGCAGCGGAACGGCGATCGCATCACCCAGCGGTTGCCCTCGCGTATCGGTCCACCGAACTTCGACGACCAGGTTGATCAACGATTCTCGCGGATCGTCGTACGGATTTTCGGCCAATACACGTTTCGACTCACCGACGATTCGGCCCGAGAGGATGCTGTCGGCTTGGGCGGGATTGCCGACCACCTTGTAAGGCGTTTGCGCTTCGATGGCTTTTTGAACGGCCTCGGTCAATTGCTCGCCCAATTGCCGCCGAAAGCTCATTGATTGAAAGACGGGAACGTAGACGGTCTGAATGTCGTCGCGAAACAACGTGGCCGTGCCCACATGGTAACCGGCACACCCCGCCGACACGAGCAGGCCCAACAGCAAGACGGCCCCGGCCCGCACGATTCCCTCAAAGAATTTCGCGGAACGGCGTGTTCGACCGTTCGAAACCGGTTCCCGTTGTGCGCAATCGGATGCCGTCATTGATTCAATTCGGTTTTCCCGCAGAAGTGCGGTCAGTCCTCTTCGGTCGAAGGAAACCAACGAGTGAGCCAGGCGAAGCGATCCGGCGGTTTGGGAGGGAGTCCGGCGATTTCCGACAAACGTCGGCTCGCCAATTGAGCGGCCTCCGTTCCCGGGTATTCACGGATCACGTGCTCGTAGTACTGTCTTGCGGCACCGTAATAATGTCGGCGATCGTAGTATTGGCCCACCGCCCAATCGCGGGCGGCCTTTTCCTCGTAGATGCGATTGCGCTCTTGCAAGACTTTTTCCCGGCTATCGCCTAATCGGTCGGAATAGAGTGCCAACAATTCGTCGGCCATCTCCTCCGCTCGCTCCAGCGACGTACCGTCGTATAGCGGGCCTTGGTACGCCATCAAGTTCGACTTCATGCCCAGCAAATAGGCGTCGACCAGATGATCGCTCTGCGGATACTCACGCCGCAGTTGATCGTAATAGTACGCCGATTCCTCGTAGTGCTTGCGCAAGAACTGCGAGTTGGCAATTGCGTAGACCGCATCGTCGGCCAACGGGCCGGTCGG
>CAYVVR010000053.1:0-12532 GCA_964454655.1 uncultured Planctomycetaceae bacterium
GGTTTTGTAGGTTGTCGAGGTGTCGTCCAAAAATCGCGGTGCACCGACGCGAGTGAACACAATGGTAGACCTGAAGCGACGCGATTGCCAGTAGCTCGCGCGGAAACACGAACCGCAGGTAATCGGATGCGACCGGTTGCGGAGAAGGGGGGCGTCTGCTCGAGGTCGCTGTGATTTCCGTTTGCGGGAATGGGAATTTCCTCGCCGTTTCTTGCGGAAGGCGGTTGCAGTCGCTAAAAAATGGTCACAGACTTTGCCATTGTCGGAAGCTGCGCTCGTGCGCTGCGGACGCTTCCTTGGTACATGCCGTTTACATCTCGTTTCGCTCGAACAGCGGAGAAGGAGCCCACACCGATGGCCACATCGAAGATCGTCGAGAAAGATAACGTCGGGAAAATTCTGGATCGCGCCATGGACGCCGGAGGCGGTTTGCTGCGTCTGACCCCCACGTGGGTGCCGCGCAGCTTCCTGCATCCCGGTCGGCGGATCAAGCTCGCCCCCGAAGACCTGTACGCCTTGGGCGGCCATCGCGGCGGAATCGACGAACGTTGGTTTGCCAGCACGACCGAAGCGGCCAACGAGAACCGCAATTGGGACGAAGGGCTCAGTTGGGTCCGCTTCGAGGGAGAACGCTTCTTGCTCCGCGATGCCGTCGAAGAGGGCCAAGGCCGGATCGTCGGTCCCGACATCTGGGAAAAGTACCAGCGGTGGCCGGTCTACTCGAAGTTCTTCGACAACGCCGGGCCCATTCCCCATCACATGCACCAAAGCCAAGAATTTGCCCAGCTTACCGGGCAGGAAGGCAAACCCGAGGCGTATTATTTCCCGCCGCAACTGAACGCCGCCGAGAACCACTTCGATTACACCTTCATGGGCCTCGAGCCGGGTACGACCAAGGATCAGGTCAAGAAATGCCTGGAAGATTGGAACAAGGGCGACAACGGCATTTTGGACTTGTCGCGGGCGTATCGCCTCAAACCGGGCACGGGATGGCTGATTCCCGCCGGCGTGTTGCACGCACCCGGCTCGCGCTGCACCTACGAACCGCAATGGGGCTCCGACGTGTTCGGAATGTTCCAGTCGTTGGTCGAAGGGCGGGTCGTGCCCTGGGACTTGTGCGTCAAGGACGTGCCCAAAGACAAGCACAACGACCTCGACTTCATCGTCAGTCAGCTCGACTGGGAAAAGAACGTCGATCCCTACTTCAAGGAACACAACTACCTTGAGCCGATCGTCGACGAAGAAAACTCGGGCGACGGGTACGTCGACAGGTGGGTCGTCTACGGGCTGGTCGACGGCAAGCAGCTCTTCTCGGCCAAAGAACTGACCGTCATGCCGGGGGCGAAGTGCACGCTCAAGGATCCGGGCGCCAGCGGCTGGATCACCGTGCAAGGCTGCGGCCGGATGGGATCGCTCGCCTTGCAAACGCCCGTCATGATCCGCTTCGGCGAAGAGCCCGACGACGAGGTGTTCATTACGTACGAGGCCGCCACGAACGGCGTCGTCATCGAGAACACCGGTTCCGAACCGTTGGTCGGTTTGCGGTACTTCGGACCGGACGTCCATCCGAAGGTGCCGAACGTCGGCGATTACAAGCAGCAGTAAACGGACGATCGACTCGGGGCGTTCGGCGTGCGAACGATCGGCGCGGAACGCCCCGACGGAAGTCGGTGGATCCGGCCGACCGACGCGTCGCATCACCTGCGGCGAGTGGAACACGTCGAGGCTCCGGAAGACGCGTCGTGTGCGGCAGGGATTCACGCCCCCGTTTGTGTCGGTTCCCAAGCAAAGCGAGGAGTGTCCATGAGCACGGCTCAACGCAACAACTATCCCAAGTTGCACAACGCAGCATGGCCCGGCGTCGTCGGCAAGGGTGACGGCGGCGAACCCCCGATCGATCTCGATACGATGCTCGACCTGACGGCGGCTGCCGAGGTTGACGGAATCAAGTTCGACGGGTTCGACCTGTTCTTGTACTTGCCGCACATCGACATCGACTCGACCGTCGAAAGCGATGACGCCATCAAGGAACTGGCCGAAAAGGCCCAGAAGCGGAACCTCAAGATCGGTACGGTCGTGGCTCCCATCTGGCCGCCTACCGGCGGCGGTTCGGCGATGGGCAGCGAGGAAGAACGCAAGCGATTCCTCGAGCAGGTGAAAAAGGGATGCCGCGTCGCCAAGGTGTTGCGCGAGTTGGGGGTGCGACCCGACGGCGTCGTTCGCATCGACTCGGCGTGCTCGGTAAGCGACTGGGTCGCCGACCCCGAGGGCAACCAGAAGAAGATCGCCGAGACGTTCCGCCAGGCTTGTGACATCGCCGCCGACCACGGCGAACGACTGGCGGCCGAAGGTGAAATCTGCTGGGGCGGAATGCACAGTTGGAAGCGGATGATCCAGCTTCTGGAGATGGTCGACCGGCCTGACGTCCTCGGCTTCCAGGCCGACATGGCCCACACGCTGTTGTACCTGATGGGCTACAACGCCCCCGAAGACGCTATTGTGCCGCAAGACTTCGATTGGAACGACAAGGACGCCTTCTACGCCGCATACAAGCAATTGACCGACGCCTTGCGGCCGTGGACGATCGACCTGCACATCGCGCAGAACGACGGCACGGTGCACGGATCCGGTTCGCACGATAAGACCGGGCGCCATTGCTTGGCAACCGATCCCAACGGCAAGCTCGACATTCCCGAGTGTGCCGGCTACTGGTTGCGCGACGCCGACGGCAACGTGACCAAGAAAATGCGGTACATCTGCTGGGACGGCTGTATGTTCCCCAACGCCGTCATGATGAATCCGCAGACCTGGAACGACATCCTCAAGGTCATGATCGAGGTCCGCGATCGCCACGGCTGGTACGAACCGGAAGACGGTTGAGCCGGCTAAGAACGCACCGGGACGCACGGCGACGTCCCGAGGAAATAGGAAACGCATCTCATATCGGGTAGGAGGGAGACAATGGCCAAAGAATTACGGATCGGTATGTTGGGCTGCGGATTCATGGGCCGCGCCCATTCGAACGCTTGGTTGCAGGTGAATCACTTCTTCGAACGGGAACACAAGCCCGTCTTGAAGGCTTGCTATGCCCGAAGTGAAGACAAGGCCAAGGCCTTCGCCCAGCAATGGGGCTACGAAACGATCGAGACCGATTGGCGGAAGATCGTCGAGAGTCCCGACATCGACGTGGTCGACATCTGCGTGCCCAACCACATGCACCACGATTGCGTGATCGCCGCGGCCGAGGCGGGCAAGATCGTCGTCTGCGAGAAGCCCTTGGCGATGAACGCCCAGGAAGGCGAAGCCATGTTGGCCGCCGTCGAAAAGGCGGGCGTGCCGAACATGGTCACCTTCAATTACCGTCGCGTGCCCGCGATCGCCTTGGTGCGGCAAGTGATCGACGAAGGCCGCATCGGTCGTGTGTTCCACTATCGAGCCACGTACAACCAAGACTACACGATCTCGGCCGACGTGCCGCAGGGCGGTCGTGCCTTGTGGCGGTTGGACAGCCGCGTGGCCGGCTCCGGTGTGACCGGCGACCTGCTGGCACACTCGATCGACACCGCCGAATGGCTCAACGGCCCGATCAAGAAGGTCGTCGCTTACACCGAGACCTTCGTCAAGGAACGCAAGCATGCCGAAACGGGCAAGGTCGAGAAGGTCGACATCGACGATGCGTGCATGTTCCTGGCCGTGTTCGAAAACGGTTCGATCGGCACGTTCGAGAGTACCCGCTACGCTCGCGGCCGTAAGAACTACAACACCTTCGAAGTCAACGGCGAGCACGGAGCGGTCTTCTTCGATCTGGAAGATCCGCACATCCTCCAGTTCTTCCGCTATTACGACCCGGCGAGCGGTCGGAAGATCGAAGATCATCTCACCGGTTGGCAGCGGGTGCACGTGACCAACTTCGAGCATCCGTACATGAAGAACTGGTGGGTGCCCGGCTGCACGATCGGTTACGAGCACACCTTCACCAACAGTTTTGCCGACTTCTTGGCGAGCCTGGAAGGCGGCCCGGAATTCCAGCCCGACATCAAGTCGGCGCTCCGCACGCAGCGAGTGTGCGACGCCGTGCTCCAATCGGCCAAGGAAGGACGCTGGGTCGAAATCGCCTGACGTGCGAACTTCGTGCCGGTAAAGAATATCGGCCCGGCAGCCGAACGGCTGTCGGGCCGGTTTGCCATTTGATGGAAGGATTTCCGATCGGCGGCCCCCGATCGAATTACTCTTCTTCGACCGCTGCGGTCTTTCGGTACGTGCTGGGCGACATGCCCACTTCCCGTTTGAAAACGACACTCATGTGCGAAGCGGTCTTGAAGCCCGCCAGTGCGGCGACCTCGGGCAACGGATGTCGCGTTCGCGTGAGCAGCTTCTTGACCTGCTCGAGGCGAATTCGCAGGATTTCATCCTTCGGCGTGCGGTTGAGGTACCGGCGGAATCGTCGTTCGAGCGTCGCTCGCGACAAGGCGAGCCGATGAACCACGTCGCCGACCGTGATTCCGTCGCAGGCATGACGGCGAATGAAGGTCAACGCTTCGGCAAGTTCGGGGTCGGCCATGGCGAAGACGTCGGTCGATTCGCGGGCGACGACGCCCCGCGGCGGCAGCAAGAGTTCGCTCCGCGGCGGCTTCTCGCCGTGCATCATGCGGTCGAGCAAAGCGGCCGCCTCGTACCCGATTCGCGGTGTGTTCAGGTCGATACTCGACATCGGCGGCGAGGTGAGCGTCGTGATCACCGGATCGTTGTCGACCCCCAAGACCGCGATTTGCTCGGGGATGGGGATATCGACGCTGCGGCAGGCATCGATCAATCGCATGCCGCAAACGTCGTTGGCGGCTAGAACGGCGATCGGCTTCGGCAGGCTTTGGGCCCATTCGGCCAACTCTTGCCGTTGGGCTTCCCACAACGAACGCCCCTGGCACTCGGCCGAGAACCAGTGGCAGGGGATGCCGTGTCGACGAGTTTCTTGGGCGAAGGCGCGACGACGTCGGTCGACCCATGCGCCTTCTTCGATCGTGCAGAAGGCCACCCGCTGAAACCGACGTTCGAGGAAATGCTCCACAGCCATGCGAGCCAGAGCCTCTTCGTCGACATAGACCAACGGTAGCCCGTGACCTTCGACTCGCGTGTTCGTGTCGACCGCCGGCACGCGGCGGGAAACGATCGCATCGATGACGTCTTCGTAATAACTGCGGATGATGATGCCGTCTCCGGTCCAGCGACGGAGCCAGTCGGGTTCGCGCTCGCCGAGGGACCGTTCCTCCATGTAGAGCGACCAGCGGCCGTGGGCCACGGCGTACGAGCCGATACCTTCGAGCAAACCGCGACCGAAAATCTTCGACGTTTCGACCAGCAGCAAGATGTGTTTCGTGTGCGGCATAGAGGATCTGAAACTCCGGATTTAGCAGATTGACGAAAAATCCGTGTGCAAAAAACTGATATGTCGATCCCGATGCCTATCCCCAAGCACCACGTTGATGATTTTATTTTACCTTCGAAAAATCGCATTCGGAACCCATTTCTTGGGTTTTTCGCCGTGTATCAGGGGATGTGGTTCATGAAAGGTACACTTGTCGAGAAAAAGTGGAATAAACGATTCGCGGAGGTGTGTGCGGCATTTTTGAAATCTGGGTTGATGGAAAAAGGAATGTGGCGGCGTTCTGTCGGCCGTCGATGCATCCGAGGACGCATTTCGAGAGGCCGGTGACGATCGAGAGGGTGCCTCTGATGCAACGATGAACGAAGTTTGTTCTTGGTGCCGCAAATTGTCGCTGTGGCGTGTTCGTCGCTGGCAACGACGTCTGCGTCGGGGTAGCATCGGCCGTTTGGAAGGTGCCGTTGGTCGGCATTCGGCGAAGCGGGGGATGGGCAAGGCGCTGCACCGACGCCGTGTGCAATCGTCGATTCAAATCCGAAACGTTGTTTCCGGCCCGTTTGTTACGGAGGAGCCCCGATGAGCAAAGCTGCACTACGAGTTGCCTGCTGCCTGGCGATGTGCCTTTTAGGCGGCATGATTTCGGCGGCGGAAGTGAGTCGTCCGAACATCCTGTACATCATGGCGGACGACCACACCACCCAGGCCATCGGCGCTTACGGCAGCCGATTGGCGAAGTTGAACCCGACGCCCGTCATCGACACCCTCGCCAAAGAGGGCATGCTGTTGGAACATTGCTATGTGACGAACTCGATTTGCGTTCCGTCGCGGGCGTGCGTCATCACCGGGCAATACAACCACGTGAACGGTTGCTTCACCCTGCGTGAACACTTGCCGCCGGAACGGCATTATCTGGCGATCGAGATGCGGAAGGCGGGCTACACGACCGCAATGATCGGAAAATGGCACCTCGGAGAAGAACCCAACTTCGATTATTACAAGGTGCTTCCGGGGCAGGGGCGGTACTTCAATCCGCAGTTTCGCGACAAGAACGCGCCCGGCGAGTGGCCGAAAAACATGGTCGAAATGAAAGGCCATTCCAGCGATTGCATTGCCGACAGTGCCCTGGAATGGCTCAAGAACCGTCCGAAAGACAAGCCGTTCTTCTTGATGTTGCACTTCAAGGCGCCGCACGATTTCTTCGAGTACGCGCCGCGCTACGAAAGCTACCTGGCCGATGTCGAGATTCCCGAACCCGAGACGTTGTGGCATCAGCCGAATTTCGGGTCGATTGCCACGCGGGGATACAACGACGAGTTGGTTCGTTTCATCGGCACCTCGATCGGCCGACGTCATGTCTTCCGCAACTACACGCAAAAATGGGCGAATGATCCGTCGCTCACCGACGACGAGGCGAAGCATCAGGCTTACCAAGCGTACCTCAAGGCCTACCTTCGCTGCGTGAAGGGGGTGGACGACAACCTGAAGCGAGTTTTCGGTTACCTGAAAGAACAAGGCGTTTTCGACAATACGGTGATCTTCTACACCGGCGACCAGGGCATGATGCTCGGTGAGCACGACTACCAAGACAAGCGCTGGATGTACGAAGAAAGCGAACGGATGCCGATGTTGGTCCGCTGGCCCGGTCACATCCCGGCCGGTTCACGCACCGACGCGATCGTCGAAAACGTCGATTTCGCGCCCACGATACTCGATTTCGCCGGTGTGCCGACTCCGGAGTACATGCAGGGACGCAGTTTCAAGTCGATCTTGTTGACGGGCAAAGAACCGGAGGACTGGAAAAAGGCGGCCTACTACCGCTACTGGATGCATCTGGCACACCATTGGAACCCGAGCCACCTCGGTATCCGCACCAAGCGCTACAAGCTCATCTACTATTACGGTTGCGATATGAACGGTGAGAACCGAACGCCGCCGGGATGGGAGCTGTACGACCATCTGAAAGATCCCTTCGAAACGACGAACGTGTACGACGATCCGGCCTACGGCGATGTCGTCAAGCTGTTGAAAGCCCAATTGGCCAAGCTGAAACGCGAGGTGGGCGACAACGAAGAGGGAATGCCCGAGGTCAAAAAGATCGTCGAAGAATTCTGGGATTACGACGAAGCCGACCGTCAAAAGGCGATCGAGATTTCGCATCAGTACGCGGCCGAACAACAGGCCAAGTACGAGGCGATGAAGAATCGCAAGAAATAAACGCCCGCTCTTCGCCGAGTGAGCGGATCACGAAAAAAATCGAGGCGGTCGTCGTCGGGCGGCCGCCTCGATTACCAATATGCGGATTCGACGCTTCGAAAGCCCCTCACATCGCCGCGAGTTTTTCACGCAAAAACGCGACGCTTGCCGGAACTTGCGATTCGGTGAGACTGTGCAACAGCAACGGACCGTCGAAACCGGCACGGTCCAAGGCACGGAGGTAATAGTCGTAATCGAGCAGCCCCGTGCCGGCCGCCGACTGTCCGGCTTCGCCGTCGCGTTCCAGGTCTTTGGCGTGGGCGAGAACGATGTCGGGCCCGAGTAAGTCGACGGCTTCGTCGATCACCTCGTGCATGCGGGCGAGTTGTCCCGCGTGGAACAGGTTCGCCGCGTCCATGATGATCTTCAATCGGGCCGAGCCGACTTCGTCGAGCAAACGCCGGGCTTTCTGCGGCGTGTCGATCACGTTGGCGACCTCGGTTTCGATCACCAACGTCAAATCGTGTTCTTCGGCAAGTTCCAGTGCGGCATCGAGCGTCGAACGCATGTCGCGCCAGGCCTCGGGCGTGTGATTGTCGGGGTGCGCCCGCCACATATCGTGCGGGTCGCGCGTGCCCGTGCACAACGAAACGATCCGCACGCCCAAGTGCGGACAGGCCTCGGCCAACGTTTTGAAGCGCCGAAGACGCTCTTCTCGATACGCCGCATCGGGGTGCGCCATGTTGAACGTGCCCGAAATCGAGACGAGGTCGAGATTCAAGTCTTCGGCTCGGGCGCGAATCGCATAACACACCGCCGGATCGATCGCGTCGGGCAGCGAATCACCGTACACGCATTTCATGTTGAAGTGCACGGCGCGCAGCCCCGTCGCCGCGACCGCGGTAAGTGTTTCTTCCCACGTGGGGCGAACGAATACCTTTGCGAAGATGCCCAGCTGCATCGAAATCCCTTGCCGGCTACGACTTGGCCAAGACGGCGACCTGTTTTCGGAATTCGGCCAGCCCCTTGCGATACACGGCGGTCCATTCCGGGGTCGGCTCGACCGTATCGCGGAAGCGGACCATGATTTCGACCGCATCGCCGACGGTAAATCGCTTGCGGATTTGCTTTTCTTTCCGCAGGTGCGATTCGATCGCCGCCAAGGCCGTGACCGCGGCCCCCAACGCCGGCCCTTCTTCCGATTCCAATCGGACGAGCGGCTTGTCGAGGACGCTGGCGAGGATGCGGCACATCAGGTTGCTGCGGGCGATGCCGCCCGAGACGGTGATTCGCTTGATGTTTTGGCCGGCTGCTTCGTGTTCTTCGACGGCCATGGCAATCAGGTAGGCGATTGCTTCGAGGGCCGCTCGGAACTGCTCGCCTGCCGAACGCGGCTTCTTGGGCAGCCAGCGCACTTTGGCTTGCTTGAGGCTGATGCCGCGGGAAGGCTCGGGATTCACGAACGGCATGACCAGCGTTCCGTTCGTTCCGGGAGCGACCGCCTCGGCGGCCTTTTCCAACGCCGCCCAGTCGGGATTCGGTCCGACGACCTTGTCGAGGAACTGGGCGCCGTTGTTGTAGCACCGCATCCACAAGTAGGGGCCCCAGTTCAGCCGCATGACATCGAGTTCGCCGGAAGTCGGTCGCTCGGCCGAAGACGAGTTCACGACGGCGGAATTGCCGAGGATGACTGCCACCTGCCCGGCGTCGACGGCTCCGCCGCCCACCAGTCCCGCTTGCTGATCGTCGGAGGTCGGGAAGATAAGCGGACGATTTTTGCCGCGAATACCCGCCACGGCCGCCATGGCGTCGTTGAGGGGGCCGACGGGCGTGTACTGCGGGATGATCTTGGGGAGTTGCTTCCAGGCCAGTTGGCGATAGGTTTCGTTTTCCAACGCGCCGAGCATTTCGCGGCACCACTTGCGGCTGCGCAGATCCATGATGCCGGTCGAGGCGGCGACCGACACGCTGCATACGTCGAAGTTGCCCGTCAGGTATCCTGCGGCCAAGGCACCGTGCGGCAAGATGCGGTACGTGCGTTTCCAGTCGGCCTCGGCCAGAGTGCTTTCGTCTTTGACCAGGTGACTGAGCGAATAGCGGATGGCCCAGGGGCCGCCGATCAAATCTTGGACCTTTTCTTGGCCGCCCAGGCGTTCGAGGCCGACGGCGTGATACTCGGCCAAGGTGGCGTCGTTCCAGCAGATGGCCCGGCGGATCTGGTTTCCGTTCGCGTCGATGCGTCCTGCCGTGTGGTGCGTGGCCGAGATGCCGCCGGCAATCCACCGATTGAGTAATCCTGCCTCGTCCAAGGCCTTGGCGATCGCCCGCACGCTCGCGAAGGCTTGCCCTTCCAACTGCATCAAGTTCAGCTCGCGGATACCGGTCTTGGGCGAATCACCGAACCAAAGGTCGGTAGGGAGCCGCACCTCGGCCAGTACGCGTCCTTCGACATCGAAGGCCAGGCACTTGACGCCGCCGGTACTGAAGTCCCATCCGGTGATCACGCTGTTTTTCTTGACGCATTCCAGCGATTGAGCCATGACCCTTCTCCCGTCCAAGCGATCAGGTGCGGATGTGTGTTTGTTTTGCGTGCTGCTTGCGGCGTCGAAAACCGCGTCGAAACACGCCGCAAGCGAGCAGCCGTCGAGTTGTGGGCGATTGTACTCGCGGCGCCGTCGGTTGCGAACCCCCCGGCGAAAACGGAATGCCTCCCGTACCCGGTGTTTTCGGCAACAGGTGTGTTGCGATCGCGTGCCGAGGGTAGGTAAAGAAAAACGCCCGCCGAATTCGACGGGCGCGACGATTTCTCGATCGTCCGCGGCGCGACGAGCCGCGGAAGAAAGACGACTAGGCTTTGGGCCAGGGCTTGTTACCGGCCCGCTTGCCGCAGAAGTACACCTCGATTCCCAGTGCCTGGGCCATTGCGGCCTTGGCCATGGCGACGGCGTCGGCCTCGCGGGCGCTGTTGGCGTAGGCGACCTGGATGTGGTTCGACTTGTGGCGAGCCATCAGTTCGTCGCGACCGATGCCGTAGGTCACCGCGTGCATGATGGGCCATTGCGGGGTGGTCTCGTTCAGGCGACGTTGGGTTTCTTCAGGCGGAAGCTCGACGACGCCGGCGCGACCGATATCCATCCGCAGCTTGCCCTTTTCGACGAAGATGCGGGACCAAACGATTTCGCCCGGCTTGGAGACGCCCTTGAGCGTTCCACCGCCCAGTCGGAAGTACATCGGCGGCTGCCGCTCGCTGGAGGCGCCTTTCCAACCGTCGATGAAGTGGGCCGGCGGCGCCGAACCGCTGATCAAGAACACCCACACGTAGTCGGAAACGGTGCCCGATTGATCCCAATCGCCCCAGCGAACGTCGTGCAGCGTCGTTTCGACCGGTTGCCCCATGGCCGCGTGGACGCGATTGGTCAGCAAGGCATCGAGCCCGGCGCACTCGTCGACCTCGTTGAAGTGGATGACCGGTTGGCCTTTGAACAAGATGCGGCGACCGTCGCGACTGCGGACCGGGGGACGATCCGAGTTGTTGAGCATACCTTCGACCAGGTCGCTGGCGGGCAACAGGTCTTTCAGGCCCTGTTGGTACTGAATGCCGATCGTGTCGCAGCCGAAGTCGTCGGCCAGACGCACCGCGGCGATATACATCTTGCATTGAGTCAGAACCTGGTCTTCGGTCAGATCCGTTTCCGGGTTCTTTCCCAAAACGAACTTCATGCCCTTTTTCTTCAGCCAGTTGTAGACTTCGCGGGCTTCTTTGTCGGAGACCTGCGTCGTTTCGTAGTACAACGTCGACTGGCTGAGACGTTCTTTGAACACACCGACGGGGTTGAGCAGTTCGTCGGGAATGATCGCGTTGTACATTCCCATGCACCCCTCGTCGAAAATGCCCATGATCGATTTTTGCCGCAGCAATTGCTCGGCCAGGGCGTTGCCCAGTCGCTGGAGCGTAGCGGGAATCTTGACGCGTTTATACGGCTTGACGTGCCGCAAAGGGTGTTTGACTTCGCCGGTTTCGAGCCACTTGTTCAGCCGTTCGAGGAACCATTCGTCGGTGAAATCTTCGCTCCACAACGACGAGAACTTTCTGCCGGCCTTCGTCAAGCTGGCGTTCAGGTTCAGCAGGCCCACCAAGCCCGGCCACTGGCCCGACCAGTTGGCAACCGTGAGGATCGGACCGCGGTGCGAAAGCAGGCCCGGCAACACGTGGTGCGAGTATTGCCAGACGGCTTCGGCGACGATCAACTTGGCATCGGGGTCGAGTTGCGAGAAGACCTCGAGACCTTCTTTCTGCGACGAGATGAAACCGTGCTTGACGTTGCGCTTGTAAGGGTGTCCCCGCACGATGCGATACCCGGCCGCTTCGACGGCCTTGGCCAGCGCCTTTTCCATCTTGTTTTGCGCATCCCAACACACTTGGTTGGCCGAATCACGCAAATCGCCGCTGGCCACAAGGTAGACTTCGTTCGACTTGAGCTTGGGGGGACTTTTGAGCTTTGGGATCGCGTACGCCATGGAAGACACTCCGGTCGATTACGGGGAACGAGACTGATCTGTACTTGGGGGCGAGCGGGCCGAAGAGAGACAATCGAGAACGACAACCCATTCGTCGATCGCGACGGCGGCGATTGAGCCGATGTTCCCGCGACCCCCGGTGCCTTGGAAACCATCATCATACTCTTGAAGTACAGTGCGGCAAAGTAGAAGCATCGTGAACGCGTGCCGATCGTCGACATCGAATCGCAGAATGCGGGAAAACAAAAAAATGCCGCACAAAACGCGGCATTGAGCATTTCGGTCGTGCGACGGCGCGACCGGGCGCACGAAAAAAAGTGGAAAAGAACGCGGCGGTTCAGGGCGACCTACGACCGGTCGTAAAGAACCGCCGCACAGTTCGATGTCGCTGCGTTTCGTCGGGCATGCTCAGAACAGCCCGCGGACTTCGCCGGTTTCGGT
>CAYVVR010000054.1:0-12510 GCA_964454655.1 uncultured Planctomycetaceae bacterium
GCCTCGATGTTGCTCTATTCGATTTTGCACTTAGCCCAAGTGAAGCAGCTCGACGCGCAGGGCAATCCCACCGACGAACCGGCCGTTCCCTTGGAACACATCAAGCTGTTCCGGCAGTTGGAAAGCCGTTGCCCGGGCCATCCCGAATACCGGCACACCAGCGGCGTCGAAATGACCACCGGACCGTTGGGCCAAGGCGTGGCGACCAGCGTGGGCATGGCGATCGCCGGCAAGTGGTTGGCCGCCCGTTACAATCGCCCCGGATTCGATCTGTTCGATTATCGCGTGTTCGTGTTGTGCAGCGACGGCGACTTGATGGAAGGCGTCAGCGCCGAGGCCGCCTCGTTGGCCGGACACCTGAAGCTCGACAACTTGTGCTGGATCTACGACGACAACAAGATCACCATCGAAGGCGATACGAACTTGGCCTTCAGCGAAGATGTCCGCAAACGCTTCGAAGCCTGCGGCTGGAACGTGCTCGAAGTCGACGACGTCAACGACCTGCCCGCCTTGAACGCGGCGATCGAGTCGTCGCGATCGGCCGATCGGCCCACGTTGGTGATCGTCCACAGCGTCATCGCCTGGGGAGCCCCGAACAAGCAGAACACGCACGGCGCGCACGGAGCCCCGTTGGGTGAAGACGAAATCCGCCTGACCAAAGAGGCCTACGGTTGGCCCGCCGACGAGAAATTCCGCGTGCCCGAAGAGGTCGTCGCCCACTTCCGAGAAGGCGTCGTCGCCCGGGGTGAAGAGCTGTTCGCCAAATGGCAATCGCTGCGCGAGGAATACGCGAAACAGTATCCCCAAGAGGCCGCCGAGCTGGACGCCGTCATGCAGGGCGTTCTTCCCGAAGGTTGGGATGCCGAAATCCCCGAGTTCCCCGCCGACGCCAAGGGGCTGGCGACTCGTGCTTCGTCGGGTAAGGTGCTCAACGCGATCGCCAAGAACCTGCCGTGGTTGGTGGGCGGCTCGGCCGACTTGGCCCCCTCGAACAAAACCGAACTGACGTTCGACGATGCCGGACACTTCTCGGCCGAGAACCGCGCCGGTCGCAACCTGCACTTCGGTATCCGCGAGCACGTGATGGGCTCGATCGCCAACGGAATGGCCTTGTGCGGCCTGAAGGCCTACACCGGCACGTTCTTCGTCTTCAGCGATTACATGCGTCCGCCCATGCGGTTGGCGGCCTTGATGGAACTGCCGGTCGTCTACATCTTCACGCACGACTCGATCGGCGTGGGCGAAGACGGCCCCACGCATCAGCCGGTCGAGCACTTGGCGGCGTTGCGGGCGATTCCGAACCTGACGGTCATCCGTCCCGCCGATGCCAACGAAGTCGCCGAGGCCTACCGCGTCGCGATCCGATCGACGCGAACGCCGACCGCGTTGGTGCTCACGCGGCAGGCGCTACCCACCGTCGATCGCGCGGAACTCGCCCCGGCATCCGAACTGGCCAAGGGGGCCTACGTGCTGAAAGACGCCCCCGAGGGCAACCCGGCGGTCGTGCTGATCGGCACCGGAAGCGAGGTCGCGACCTGCCTGGCCGCCCAAGAACAACTCGCCGCCGAAGGCATCGCCGCGCGGGTCGTCAGCATGCCCAGTTGGGAACTGTTCGACGCGCAGGATGCCGCCTACAAGGCGTCGGTGCTTCCGCCCGACGTTCCGCGCGTGGCGGTCGAAGCCGGTATCGAGTTGGGCTGGCATAAGTACATCGGCGAACACGGTGCGTTCGTGGGCATGCAAGGATTCGGCGCCTCGGCCCCTGCCGGCAAACTGTTCGCCCACTTCGGCATCACGGCCGATCGCATCGCCGCCGAGGCCAAACGCCTTCTCGGCAAGTAATCGCCGCGATCGGTTCTTTCGCCGAACGCGAGTCCCCGTGATCGCCCTACGGTAAATCATCGGTGGCCTTTCTTGACAAACGGTGCAAGAAAGGCCACCTTCTAATGGGCATTATGCCGATCCCCGGTGGGGTGATCGTTGATTCTCACCCCAAACGGAACAGAGTTTCTTGAAGCATCGTCATCACGCCTCGAGGAGTACCATCATGCGCGCTTGGTGGATGTCGGCGGTCCTCATCTTCGCGATGTGGCCTGTTACGGGGTTGCAAGCTCTTGCCGGAGAAGCCCGACTTTCGGGCGAACTGAAGAAGTGGCACTGCGTCACGCTGTCGGTCGAGGGCCCCCACGCGTCGGAAACGGGCGATCCGAACCCGTTCCGCGACTACCGGATGGAAGTCGTCTTCGCCCAGGGCGATCGCGAGATCGTCGTCCCCGGCTTTTTCGCCGCCGACGGCAACGCCGCCGAAACGAGTGCGACCGAGGGCAACTGCTGGCAAGCCCGCTTCACCCCCGACGCCGAGGGCCGATGGACGTATCACGTTCGTTTTCGAGCCGGTAAGAACGTGGCGATCAGCGACGATCCGGCCGCGGGCAAGGCGATCTCGCCCGACGGACTGGAAGGCAGCTTCGACGTCGGCCCGAGCGACAAGCAGGCTCCCGACTTTCGGGCGACCGGCATGTTGCAATACGTCGGCGAGCGTTACCTGAAGTTTGCCGAGACGGGTGAATACTTTTTGAAATGCGGTGCCGACAGCCCGGAAAACTTCCTCGCCTATTACGAGTTCGACGGTCAACCGGCCGAAGTCCCCGTCGCCCGCAAGCGACGCGAAGGCGAAGCCCGCTCGACCAAGCCGCACCGCTACCAACCGCACGTCGCCGACTGGCGTCCCGGCGATCCGACCTGGCAGGGCGGCAAGGGGAAAGGCATCATCGGCGGCCTGAACTACCTGGCCTCGGCGGGCGTGAACAGCGTCTATTTCTTGACGATGAACGTCGCCGGCGACGGAAACGACGTGTGGCCGTGGATCGATCCCGACACCCGCGACCGGTTCGACGTGTCGAAGCTCGACCAGTGGGAAATCGTCTTCTCACACATGACCGCCAAGGGCATCCAACTGCACGTGATTTTGCAAGAGACCGAGAACGATCAGCTTCTCGACGGCGGGGCTTTAGGCGAGTTGCGCAAACTGTATTTGCGTGAACTGATCGCCCGCTTCGCGCATCACCCGGCGGTCATGTGGAACCTGGGCGAAGAAAACACGAACACCGACGCCCAGCGGAAGGAATTCGCCGAGTACATCGTCTCGCTCGATCCGTGGGATCACCCGGTCGTCGTGCACACCTTCCCCAACAAGCAAGAGGAAGTCTACCGGCCTTTGTTGGGCTTCCCTTATCTGCACGGTGTCTCGTTGCAATTACCGCCGCAGCGAACGCACGACGAAACGAAGAAATGGGTTCTCGAATCGACCAAGGCCGGCCATCAATGGGTGGTCGATCTCGATGAGATCGGCCCGGCCGACACCGGCGTCAAGCCCGACGCCGACGATCCGACGCACGACTTCGTCCGCAGCCGCGTATTGTGGGCCAACCTGTGCGGCGGGGGCGGCGGTTGCGAGTGGTACTTCGGCTACAAGTACGCCCACAACGACCTGAACTGCGAAGACTGGCGCAGTCGGGCGAACATGTGGAAACAAACCCGTATCGCCGTCGACTTCTTCCAAGAGCATGTTCCCTTCTGGGATATGCTTCCCGCCGATGAGCTGATCGGCGACGCCGACGCCTACTGCTTTGCCTCGCCCGGCAAGGTGTACGTCGTCTACATGCCGCCGGGCAGCGACGAAATCGAACTTCGCTTGGGCAATGGGCGCTACACGGTTTCGTGGTTCAATCCCCGCGAAGGCGGAGAACTGCAACAAGGAAGCGTCTTGGCGGTGACCGGTCCCGGTCCGCGCGCATTGGGCAAGCCGCCGCGCGATCCCGACGCCGACTGGGTCGTGCTCGTCCGCCGAGAAAAGTGATCGTGCCTCGGTGATCGTTGTAACAAACGACAAAGAAGCGTATCGCCCGCCGGAGGCTGTTTCGGGCGATACGCTTTCTTTTCAGCCAGGCTCGGCTTCGCTCGTTCCGATCGGGGCCTACAAGACCAGCTCGAACCGCAGTCCTGCCACGAAGGCATCATCGTACTCGCCGCCGGGCGCGATGATGTATTGCAGGTCGGGCTGCACGCAGATGTACGAACCGATCCGGGCCTTGTAGAACAGCTCGAGGGCGGTTTCGGCCGAACGCGTGGTCGTGCCGTCGGCGAACTCGGCGTACGCGGCGCCGAAGCCGAGGGTGTCTTCGTCCCGTCCTTCGAACAGCCCCTTGTAGACGACGCCTGCCCCGAAGTAGTTCGGCACTTCGTTCACGTCTTCAGCCGCCCAACTGTATTGGAAGAAAGCTGCCAGCCCTTGCACGTCGTCCACTTCCCACGGCTCGCGGTAAAGCTGCTGCTCGAACCCCATGTAGACCCCGTGCGTGCCCTCGTGGGCGCCGCCCGCCAAAGTGTGGAATGGACCGCGGTTGCTCCACATTTGCAGGAATTGGAAGGCCGGGTTCCCGCCGGTCGGCGCCAAGGGCGGTTCGAACTCACCGTTGTGGTACCACAGCCCCACGTGGGCGTCGCCGGGAAGCCCGCCGCACAGCTCCCACGTTCGCTTGAATTCGAAAATCGAAAACAGCGTTCCCGTATTCGACACGCCCCAGGTTCGCCCGTCGGCCGCACCGTCGAACAGGCCGAACTTGAACGACAGTTGGTCGGTGATGTTGAAGAAAGCGATCAGCCCCAACGCCGGATCGGGATAAGTAGGCATCGGGATATTCGTCGGCAGACCGAACGAACTGTTGATGAAGTCGCCGCCCACGTCGACCACGGCGAACTCGGAATTTGCGTCTTGTTTCCCCAATCGCACGGCGAGGAACTCGTCCCACAGCGAGCGTTCCCACCAGAACTCGCTGACCTGCATGTTGTTGCGGCCGGTGTCGATGTTGCTTAGCGTCTGGTAATCGCCGACGAAGTCCTCGGTGATCCCGCGCCCGTGGAAGTCTTCGGCCAGCAAGAAGAACGTACCGCCGGGCAGGCATCCGAACCGGCTCAAGTCGGCCGTCAACGCCAAGTCGATCACACCGAAATAGCGGGTGGCATCGTTCGTGTCCATCCCGCCGCGCATGTTCGTGAAAACCTCGCCGGTGTACACGTACTCGGCCGAAAGCCAGTCGTTGCCGTGCAGGCAGTAACCGAACAACCCCGGCGGTTCGTCGCCCTCGCAACCGCAAACCGGGTCGTCGGGCACGGCACAGGCGGGCTCGTCGCAGGCCGGCTCTTCGCACGCAGGCGCCCGGCAGGCGTCCGTCCCGCTTTCGCCGAATACCATCGCCGTCGGTCGAACGCCCTCGCCCGGTCGGGCGGCGTCGATTTTCGCCATCAAAGCATCCAGCTCGCGGCGAGATTGTTCCAAATCGGGAAACAGCGGGCGCGAGCTTGCGACGACCGTCTCGGGCAGCGGCGCGGGTTCACCGGCTACACCGACCGCCGACAGGCCGCCCCACACGAACATCGCCACTCCCGAAAACACGCAAGGCAAATATCGCATCGATTCCTCCCAAACATCCCGTCGGACCGCTTGCGTCCCCTCCCCGATAGGACGGGCAAGCAAGAAACACGCGGGCTCTCGTTTCGTACATTCGCTCGATGTGCCCCCGCACCCGCACAAAACATGACCGCCGCGGCGGGCTTTTTGCCGATTCCGCGCGCAACGGACCGATCCCGAAAAGCCTTTCCGTCTTACCGGTCGAACCGCACGGCAAAACCCTGCCCCAAAGTCCGTTTTCGCCGGTTGTGCAGATTGTCCCAAAAACGCCGCATACGAGCCCGCCTCGACGCCCACGTGCCGTTTTCAGTCGCGAACAACCCGAGTATCATGAAAAATTCGCCGCGCCCGGGGGGCGTCTCGTCCGACGGGGCCTCCCTCACCGCGACCGCACCCCGCTCGCGCTGGCCGTTGGAACCACCCGCTCGATTTCGTACCGCCGCCATGTTGATCCTTCGTGCCGTCGAATTGAAAAAGCGTTACGCCGTCGAACCGATTCTCGACGGTGCATCGTTCGACGTGTACGCCGGAGATCGCATCGGCCTGGTCGGTCCGAACGGGACGGGAAAGACGACGTTGCTGAAGATCGTTGCCGGAATGCTCGAGGCCGACGCAGGAACCCTCGAATGGGGCGGCGACATCCGCATCGGCTACTTGGAACAGCATCCGACGTTCGCGCCGAACCGAACCGTCCGCGACGAGGCCCGCTCGGCCCTCGCCCGCTTCATCGAAATGCAACACGAGGCCGAGACCACAGCCGCGGCCTTGGCCGAATGCACCGACCCGAAAGAACAAGCTCGGCTGAGCGAGCGGCTCGACCGCCTTCATCACGAACTTCAGCTTCACGACGCCTATCATCTCGATCACAAGGTCGAGCGCGTCTTGGAAGGGCTCGGCTTTCCCCCGGCGATGTTCGACGCGCAGGTGAGCACGCTCAGCGGCGGCGAACAAAACCGGTTGATTCTGGCCAAGCTGCTTCTCTCGGAGCCCGACTTGATGCTGCTCGACGAGCCGTCGAACCATCTCGACGTCGACGCCACCGCTTGGCTCGAAGAGTTCTTGGCAAACCACCGGGCGGCGATGCTGATCGTCAGCCACGATCGTTATTTCCTCGATCGGGTGACGAACCGCACGTTCGAGCTGTTCCGCGGCACGATCGACGCGTATCGCGGAAACTTCACGTCGTACACGAAACAAAAGGAAGAGCGGCTGCTCGTCGAGCGGCGAACCTACGAAAAGCAACAGGAAGAAATCGCCAAGGCCGAAGAGTTCATCCGCCGCCATCACTACGGCCAAAAAGCCGCTCAGGCCGAAGACCGGCGCAAGAAGTTGGCGCGAATCGAGCTCGTTCCGCCGCCTCGCGAGATCGTCCCGCCGCCGATGGCCTTTCCGCCCGCCGAACGTTCCGGCGACGTCGTCTTGCGTGTCGAAGGCCTGACGAAAGCCTACGACAAGCCGTTGTTCGCCGACGTCACCTTCGATCTCGCACGGGGTGAACGCTGGGGAATTCTGGGCCCCAACGGCTGCGGCAAGACGACCTTTCTGCGGTGCCTGCTGGGCGACGAGTCGCCCGACGCGGGAACGGTCGTCCGCGGACACAACGTGACCGTCGGGTATTTCGATCAGCACCTGATTACGTTGGACGAATCGCGCCGGGCCTGCGACGCGGTCTTGCCGGGCCGCACGATCTCGGAAGACATGATCGAGGAAAAACGCCGCGACCTGTTGGCGCGGTTCGGGCTGGTCGGCGACCGTGCGTTGCAACCGGTGAAAAGCCTCAGCGGCGGCGAACGGTGCCGCGTGGCCCTGGCACGCCTGGCCGCGGTCGGCGCCAATTTCCTCGTGCTCGACGAGCCGACGAACCACCTCGACCTGTGGGCGCGGGACGCCTTGGAAAAAGCCCTGCGGGAATTCGACGGCACCATCTTGTTCGTCAGCCACGATCGATACTTCATCGACCAGGTGGCCGATCACTTGGTCGTCTTCGAGCCGGGTTCCGACGGTTCTCCGCGGGTGCGCATCGTTTACGGAAACTTCACCACCTACCGCAACCTGCGGGAACAAGAGGCGGCGACCGCTCCGGCGGCATCGTCCAAACCGCAAGCGGCCGAGCCTCCGAAACCGTCGCGACGCAAGAAAGAAACGCCGCCCAAGCGGAAACGACGCTTCCCCTATCGCAAGGTCGAAGACATCGAAAACGACATCCAAGCCAAGGAAGCCGAGATCGAGTCGCTGCACGCCGAATTGGCCTCCCCCGAGACACACAAGGACGGCGAACGCGTGCGTAGCTTGACCGCCCGACTCGAACAATGCCAAAAGGAACTCGACCAGCTTTACGCCCACTGGGAAGAAGCCGTCGAGCTAAACTAACCCCCGGCAAGGACGACCGGTTCGCTTATCTTTGCTATTCTCTCTCGACAGCGTTTCTTCTTTTCGGCAAGATGCGCGAATTGGGAGAAATCCCGCTGCGGACTATCTTTCGGCATTTCCTCGTTCGCGAGTATCGGATCGACCCATCCTGCGCGAGCGCAACCAAGGTGAATCCAATGGTGATTCTTTCGATTCGAGACGGCGTCGCACGAACCGGTAACGGGCGACCTCGCGTCGTCGGTTGGGCTACCGGACGCATCTTCCTGCCATCGGCTGCGTTTGCTGCGGTGTTGCTTTGGGGCCTTTCAGGGGAACTGTACGGGCAATCGACCGACATTCCCTTGGCGCCGATCCCTTCTCCGGCGGCCGGTGAAGCGGCACCTACCAACGGGGTCCCTTCGCCCGACAAGACCATTTCGCGCGAAGCGATCCAGCGCGAGATGGAATCGGTACTCGCCACGCTGGAGAACGATCCCGCCCGCAAATCGCAGGTCGAAACCCTGTACCGCGAAGCCCTCGCGCAGTTGGAACTGGCCGACAAGTTTCGCAGCGATGCGGAGCGGTACCGGGCGCTGACGGCGTCGATTCCGCAAGACGAAGAAGCCGCCAAGCAGGAGCTGGCCTCGCTGACCGAGGCGCTCGAGGAAGAGCCGGGTGCGGCCGACTCGATCGAAGACTTGGAGCGGCAGCTCGACGAAAAGCAAAAGGCGCTGGACGAGGCGAGAAAACTCCGCGACGCCCTCGAGGCCGAGGCGGCCAGGCGGATGTCCGCCCGCAGCGATCTTCCCAAACGCGCCGAGGCGGCACGACAGCGGCGTCAAGAAATCGAAGCCCGCATGAAGTCGTTCACGCCGTCGGACGATCCGGTTCTCACGCGGGCGCAGGTGGTTGCGTTGCAGGCCCAATGGGCCGCCGCATTCTTGGAAGAAGAAGCCTGCACGGCCGAACTCGAATACTACCGGGCCGCGACCGAAAGCCTTTTCCCGCTGCAACGGCGCGTGGCCGAACAACGCTTGATCGTGGCCGGCCAACTGGTGGAACGCTGGCGCCGGTTCGTCGCTAAGCGCACGCAACAGGTCGCCGAACAGGCCGCTCAAATGGCGCAAGAGCGTCTGGAGCAGATGCCCGAACAACTGCGTCCCCTGGCCGAGACGACCAGCAAGTTGGCCGCCGACATCGCCGAGGTGACGAACAAACTCCAAGCGGCCGACGACGAATTCGCGGCGGCTTCCGCCAAGTTGGAAGAACTCCGCCGCAGCTACGAGAAGATGCGGGAACGGCTCCAAACGGTGGGCATGAACCGTTCGTTGGGACTACTGCTGCGCACCCAGCGGGCGGCCCTTCCCGATACCCGCCGGCTGGAAGCCGACACGCGAAAACGCCAAGAACAAATCCGCGAACTTCAATGGCTGATTCTCGACTTGAACGATCGCCACGTGCAACTTCCGCCGTGGGATCAAGAGATCGACCAGTGGCTGGCCCGGCTGCCCAAAGACATTTCCTATTCTGAGCAACTCGAGCTGGAACGAATGGTCACCGAGTTGCTCCGCGAGCGCAACGCCCTCTACGATCGCCAACTTCGCGCCTACAACGATTACCTCGAAAAACTGGTCGAGTTGGACAACACGCAGCGCGAAATGCTGCGGGTGGTCGAAGAATATACCGACTTCATCGACGAACACGTATTTTGGATTCGCAGCGCCCCGCCGTTGACGCCGAGCGAACTGTTGGCCGCCGCACGCCTCACGTTGGGCGTTGCGGCCCACGCCGTATCGCCGAAGTTCGTCGGCGACTTGTGGGCGTCGGTCCGTTCCGAAATCGTGCGCTATTTGCCGCTTTGGACCCTGGCGGCCGCTTTGTTTCTGGCTTGGGGCGTGTTTTTGCCGAGGATTCGTTCACGGCTCGCCAAACTCGGCGACCTGGCGAAGGTCTCGACCTGCCGCAAGTACCGCTACACGCTCGAAGCGTTGGTGTGGACGATCGTCGAAGCCTTGTTCCTTCCTGCGGTCTGCGCGTTCGTCGGCTGGCGATTGCTCAACGCGACCGACGCCACGACGGCATCGACCTCGGTAGGCACCGCTTTGCTGCACGTTTCGCGATTCCTTGCGTTGTACGGTACGTTACTCGGCTTGGTGCGGGTGAACGGGTTGGGTGAAGCCCATTTCTTGTGGCCGCAAACGGCCCTTCTGATCGTCCGCCGACAATTGCGGTGGTTCATCCCCGTCGGCGCCGTAACGATCTACCTGTACTACTGGATCGAGCAGTACGGCGACGAACGCTGGATCGGCGCGGCGGGGCGGTTCGTCTTTTTGCTTTACTTCGTGTTCTTCGCGTATGCGGCCCATCGCATCTTTTATCCGAACGGACGATTCATGCGTGCCTTGCGGGCCGAGACGCCCGGAGCCTCGCTGGTACGCTTCCGCCACACGATCTATTTCCTGATGATCGCCGGACCGATCGCCTTCATGGCCCTGGCGGCAACCGGTTACCTGTACACCGCGGCGCAGCTTTCGGTCCAGTTTCGGAACACCCTGTTCTTGCCGATCGCCTTGGGTGTTTTGGGGGCCTTGTTTTCTCGTTGGGTCTTGCTGCGACGCCGAACCTTGGCCATTACCCGCGCCCAGCAAAAGCGCGAAGAAATGGAAAAAGAGAAAGAGAAAGGCAAGGAAACCGACACCGGCGAAGGTTCGTTGCTCGATCAGTTCATTCTCAACCCGCTGCCCGAGCTCGATCTCGCGCTGATCGGCGAGCAAACGCAACGCTTGTTCCACAGCTTGTTGATCGTGTTGGGATGCCTGGGGCTGTGGTGGATCTGGAGCGAGGCCTTCCCGGCGTTGGCCATTCTCTACCAGATCGAATTGTGGCAGGTGACGACCACCGCCACGCAAACGGTGATGGGCAGCGGGGGCGAACCGATCAGCGTGCCCGTCACCCGCGCCGTCGCCGTCACGTTGGCCGATCTCGGATTGGCGATCATCATCGCGATCGTGACCTGGATCGCGGCGAGGAACATGTCGGGCGTGGTCGAAATCGCCATTCCCCGCGGCGTGCGGCTCGATCCCGGCGTTCGTTACGCGATTGCGACCGTCGCCAACTACGCCGTCGTGACGCTCGGCGGCGTTTTGGCGTTCGCCCAATTGGGGATCGGGTGGTCGCAAGTGCAATGGTTGGTCGCCGCCGTCGGCGTGGGCTTGGGGTTCGGTTTGCAGGAGATCTTCGCCAATTTCGTGTCGGGCTTGATCATCTTGTTCGAGCGGCCGATTCGCGTGGGCGACGTGGTCACCGTCAACGGCGAAACCGGCATCGTCTCGAAAATTCACATCCGTGCGACGACCATTCTCAACTGGGAACGCCGCGAACTCATCGTACCGAACAAGTCGTTCATCACCAGCGACGTGCTGAACTGGACGCTTTCCGACGCGCTCAACCGCCTGACGTTCACCGTCGGCGTCGCCTACGGCAGCGATACCGACCGCGTGACCGAGCTTTTACAAGAGATCGTGCGAGCGAACCCGAACGTACTCGACGATCCGGCCCCGATCATCACCTTCGACAGCTTCGGCGACAGCACGTTGAACTTCACCGTTCGGTGCTACCTTCCCAACCTCGACAACCGGTTGAGTACGACGCACCAATTGCACAGCGAAATCCACCGCCGCTTCCACGAGGAAGGCATCGAGATCGCCTTCCCGCAACACGACCTGCATGTTCGGTCGCTGCCGAAGGAAGTCGTCGAACTGCTTCACATGAGTCGCCGGAACCACGACAAGCCGCAGGCCTGATCGGCAACACGGGTGTTGCCGTGCGCCCGTCAGGGGGCATTTTCGCGCACGCGCACGATCCATTCGCCGGGTGAAGCGAGGTTCTTCCCCCGATCCCGAACGACGTAGCCGACCTCGATTCGCGGCGATTCCGCCCAAAAGCCGTCGGGGGCGATCGTCGTTTCGGCATCGAGAACCCAAGGCGAGTCCGACAGGTTCGCGGTGACCTCCAGGTCGCCCCACACGCTGCGGACGACCTTGGGCGAGAGATAATCGAACCGCTCCAATCGGCGTCCGACCAGCTCGGGACCGATCGCCTGCTGCACGCGACTAAGCGTCGTCAGCCACGCCCTATCCTGTTCCGACGGGTTCGCCGAGTGCAGCCACCAGCTCAGGCCGTATCCCAGCACCAGGCTGATCGACACGTCGCGCGGATCGCGCGTGAAACCGCCCAGGTCGTGATGGAAAAACAACGCCTTGTCGTGCGCCAAGAAGATCGCCGACGGCTCCAGCCGCCACGATTCGCGCGGCCACACATCTTCGTACAGCAACATGCGTCCGTCGGGACGGTTCGGCAACCACGGCCAACTCAGGCCGCAGAACATCAGCTCGTAATTGATCAGCCGATCGTGGCCGTCTTCGGTGCCCAACGGCACGAACGCCGAATCGGTCTTCGCGATGCGATGCAGCCCCTCGAGATATGCCGCCGGATCGGGAGCCGCCGGGTTCGTATCCCAAATACTCCGCCGCGCGCCGATCTGGTCTTGAAAGAGAATATCGACCGGATATTCCTCGGTGAACTGCCGGCGAATCTCGGCGTTCACCTTGCGGACGATCGGGTGCCAATGACAAATCGCATATCCTTGCGTGTACGCCTCGCCGTAACGCTCGGGGTAGACGTTACCGTCC
>CAYVVR010000055.1:0-12452 GCA_964454655.1 uncultured Planctomycetaceae bacterium
TCCGGCTCGGATTCGGCGACATTCGAGAGGGGGAGTTGAGCCGTCATCGATTGCAGAAACGTGGCCAGGTGATCCGAGGCGACCAGCGCCCGCTCTTTGAGAGCCCAAAAATCCTTGATGCTCGACGGTCGCCGCCAGAGCGCGGCTACGAAGGTTCCGGCCTTTTCCGTCCACTTGTTGCGATCGAGCATGGCGTCGACTTCGGGGGGCAGCCGAAAATCGAACTCGTCGCTGATGACCCGCACCGCCAACAGCGGCATCTGGTGCGCCCGACACACTTGGGCGACGGCGAACGTCTCCATGTCGACTGCCCAGGCTCTGTATCTTTCGTGGAGCTCCTGTCTTTCCTGTTGTCGCCGGACGATGTGATCGGTCGTGACCAGCGGGGCGACGTGTAAGCCCGGCGTTTGCGCGACCGCCTCGCGATCGACTTCGAGGTCGAGTTTCAGCGACTTGCCTGTGGTGTCGCACACGCGATCGACCATGACGATGTCTTTGTAGCGCAGCTCGGGCACGAGGCCGCCTGCGAATCCGGCGGAGACGATCCAGCGAGGTCGGTGCCCCAAAAGCAGTGCCTCGGTCGCGTGGGCGGCGGCCTTCCGACCGGGGCCCGAGATCACGATGACGACGCGACGGCCGTCGAGATTGCCGTATCGCGCGGCAACGTGTTCACCTTGCAGGTAGACCACGTCGGAAAGCAGGTCTTCCAACCCCCCGGCTTCGATGCCCATGGCGAAGATGAATCCGACGTCGCAGGGTGGTTGCCGGTCGGGCGGTTCCTGCGGTTGCGCCTTGGAGACGGTCTCTTCGACCTTCTGCCGGACGTGGTCTTGGACCGTCTGCGCGACTTGTTCGCGGATCAATCCTTGCACGAGTGAGCGAAAAACCATGGAACCCTCGACGGCCGACGGCGAGACGTAGCGATGTCGAAGCCGGAACTCCCAACGTCCGCTATTGTACCACGAATCGACGAGGGCAAACGCCTCGGGAGCCCCCCAAGCGTAACAGAAAGTTGTCTGGGCCGTTGATGCAGGGGCAAGAAAGGTGCTTCTGGTGAAGTGGTTTGTGGTTTATTGTCCCACCGAAAAAAGCGGATTCCAGGCCGCCACGATTTGGTTGGTCTGTTCCGGGTGAGACAACTGGATTGGGACTCCCGCCAATGCCACCTGGACGCTGCGATCACCACCAAGCACTTCGGCCACGGTGACCGATCGGCCTCGGGCCGTCAGACGCTCCCAAACGGGTAGCCGCATGGGGTAAACAAGCACGGTGATAATTTGTGATGCTGGGCAAGTTGCAGCGTACGCGAGCGCTTGATGCATGTCGTGGCGATGCTCGCTTTGGATTTCTTCGGCCAGCTCAAACCACGCTTGATCGTCCAGTTCTTCGAAGTGGTTTTTGTATTTTGCGTCAAACACCCAGGTTTGCGATCCGAGTTCGACCACCACATCGGGGACGAGACTTTTGAGGCTCTTGGGGGCGGCAGATGACCACCGAATTGGTACCAAGGTTTCAAAGGTTCGCCCTGATCGCACATGTCCACCAAAGGGGTATGCCCACAATCGCACAAGATGTTCGACCCACCGCTCGAATAATTCGTGCATGGGAAGGCACCACGCTAGTCCATCGGTGGCGGCAGTTCCGGCGAGTCCCCGTTCATCAATCAACCAGCCGAGGGCTTGTAAGCCGTCGACGAGCGGAGGAGTTAACCATCCTGCTGTGGCCAGCAAATGGTTCAACGCCGACTTGTTTGGCGCAAGTGGTCTTACGTCTGAGAGTTGCAAGAGGAGCGATTCGGTTTGCTCTACCAAATGCCGTGCGATCGAATCCACGCTGCACCAAGGGGCCAGCGATCGGTGGACGGTTTCTAGGCCCCAACGGATCATCGCGCGTAATTGAATGTCGGGGCCAAGCTCAGGAAAACGGCAAGGAACCTGGTGGAAGGCACCGCGGCTTATCTGTTCATCGATGTACCGACGCCAAATAATCTGTCCTCGTGGATGTTGGCGGACTTCCTCGTGTAGCCTGAATCCGCGGGTTAGCTCGTTTAGCAAAGAGCGAAACCGTTCGAGAATTGGCCCGGCCAGTACCCACGGGGGAATTTCTTTCGCAGCACCGGGAACGAGCGACATTTCCAAAAGACGTGGCGAGGCAGTCCAACCAATTTCGTTTAAGAGCGGCCCAATATTGTTCCAGCCAAAGCGAGGATGCACCACAACGCCACCAACGATCTTGCGAGTCGTTGGGGATTTCAACGGCACGGCCCCGATGGTACCCCCCGGTTTTAAGTACACGTTGATTTGTTCGTTGTCGGCTCGCAGTGATGCTTGGATATCGATCGCTTTGAATTGGGGTTCATTTGCCGAAAGGAAGTTCTTGGCAAAAAGGTTCCATGAACTATCCCGCCCCGTCACGCCAAACACGCGGGGAAGAAGTCGGATGGGCGCACCCTGGTCGGGTAGCTTCACAAGATAGTGAGAGCGCCGTTCCCATTCCGTTGTTTCAACGCGAGTCGATGAGCGCCTACGCTTGGCCATATCGTGCGAGTTCTCCGTGTAGCCAATCGATGTAGGCTTCTAGTTCGGTTTCGCAGGGGCCTAATCGGCCTTCTTGCAGGTATTCGTGCAATAGCGGGATTAGTTCGTAACGCAATCGCCTTGCAAGATGTGCTTCGTCTTTGGCTAAGAAATACGCGTGGCCCGGCATGAGAACCAGGGCATCGTCCGGTGCCTGTTGAACGAAAATGTCTTGCAGTTTTCCGAACGCCTCGGTCGCGAAGGCTAGCCCTTGTTTTTGGACAGTCGCCATGTCGGGCCAAACGTCAACAAAGGCAAATCGTCGACGCACAGCCAGATCAAGAATCGCGATAGACCGGTCGGCACTGTTCATCGTCCCCAGGATGTAAAGATTCTGGGGAATCTGCAATGTATCGGTGCCATCCTCAAGCGCCTGGGGCAACTTGACGATGCGTCCTTTGCCTTCGGCGATTTCCTTCGGTTCAAACAGATAGATCGCCTCTCCAAGAACCCGACCTAAGTCGGCGCGGTTGATTTCGTCAACAATCAAAAGGAAGTCGTCTTGAGTGGCTTTTTGGGCGGCCTCGACAAGCCATCCGGCTTTCACGCGAAACCGTAGACTGTCGTCTTTTACATCGGGGGTGATACCAGCAACGAATGTCTCGTAGGTGACCGCGGGATGAAACTGGACGGTATGACCGTGCCCTTGAAATTCTTCAGCCAGAATCGTGTTCGCCAGCAAGGTCTTGCCGGTTCCTGGCGGCCCCTGCAGCACAACAAATCGACGTTCGCGAAGTAATTCAACGACCTCGGGACGCGTTACTTTCGGGAACAAGTGGTTTCGGATGTGTTTTTTGAGCGAGTCAACTTGTTTTTGTGCATCCTTCAGAGGAATCCAGTTGCGCTCCCATGCGTAAAAATCGAGAAACGCACTTACAAGGCTGGTGGCTCGTTGTAGATCATCTTCGGGGACCTTGGCGACCGCATACAAATGGGTGCCGTATCGATCGAAAACCGAGGAAAACCGAGGGTATTGAGCCTTCAGCGTATCGGGGACGGCTTGCCTCAAGTTAGTTGGGTCACGTTTTGTCCAAACGGAAACGCCCACCTCTTGCGACAAGTAACGCCCCAAAGCTCGCAGTTGGCGTGCGTGCCCTGGTCTTCCCATGATGGCTTCGTCCGGTGACAATCCGCGCGTGCCGCAAACAAACGTTAGCAAAGAACAGGCCGGTCCGGCGTCATCGGCAGGAATGGGGAACCAAATCAACGACATGCCACCGTAAACGCCGCTTTTGGGGTTGTCTGGATGAATTAAGCCGGCAAACGGGACTCTCTGGTTGTCTCCTGACATGAGCGAAACGCGAGGGAGGTGCGGAGACTTGGTCCGGTATCGCGTGCCAAATATTTCATCAAGGGATTCCTCGATTTTTTGACTGAGGGCCGGGACGTCGCCAGTGAGCCCGCCTGCGATCAACCGGGAAAGAGTTTCGAGTGAAGGCATCGTTTTGTGTGCGTTAATACAAAGTCAGGATTACGTCCGAAAGAAAGACGGGACCTTGCGGAGCAGCCGTAGTTGTAACCGCGCAAAGCGTGCCCCAACAGTATCGTGATGTGGTTTCTTGCGTTGTCGACGATTGTAGAGAATAGCGACACGCCGCGACAAGAAAAGACCACTCGCACGTACCCTACGAACGTGAAGTGCGGAGGCCAGGGCGGAATTCGAGCCCACCTACTCCTCGCTCGGGCGCCAGTCGACCAATTGGAGTTCCACCCGCTGGAAGCCGCGGAAATCGTTGATCGCCGGGCGGAAGGCGATGTCGAAGGGGCCGGCGGACGATTCCAGTTCTTCCAACCGGTCGGCGGCGCCGAAGGCGACCGCGCGCAGATTCGTGTCGTGTTGCCGTACCCGCATTGAGAGGTGGCGGCCCGACTTGCCGATCACTTTCGCCTCGGTGATCTCGACGCCGGTGGTGCACATCAGCGGTCGCTGGTTGCCCTCGCCGAAGGGCCCCAGCGTTTCCAACTGGCGAACGACCTCGGTCGTGAACGAGGCCAGCGGGAATTCGGCGTCGATTGCCAATTCGGGCACGATCGATGCCGGATCGTAGTTCTCGGCCACGTATTCGCACAAGGCCGCGCGGAAGGCGTCGAGTTGGCCCGGATCAATCGAAAGACCGGCCGCCATCGCGTGTCCGCCGTACTTGATCAGGTGATCGCAGCACGCGGAAAGGGCATGGTACAAGTGGACGCCGGGAATGCTGCGTGCAGAACCCGTCCCCGGCGACGTGCCCGATCGGTCGAGACTGACGACCACCACCGGCCGGTGGAACGTTTCGGCCAACCGTCCGGCCACGATACCGATCACTCCCTTGTGCCATTGGTAGTCGGCCAGCACGAGCGCCGCATCGTTTTCGGGGTCGAATTTTTCCTTCGCTTGCTTCAGCGCCCGCAAGTAAATGCTGCGTTCAAGCGACTGCCTTTGATCGTTCAGCCGATCGATATACTCGGCCAATTCGCGGGCGCGGTCTTCGCGTTCGGTGATCAGCAGTTCGACCCCCAACGCGGCCTGTTCCAGACGTCCCGCAGCGTTCAGCCGCGGAGCTAGCTGGAACGCGACGTCTTCTGAATTCATCGCGGCCTTGTCGGTCAGCTTGGCGACGTCGGCGAGAATCCGCAGTCCCAGCGGAGGCCGTTTCGCCATAGCCGTGTGGACGCCGTAACGAACGAGGATTCGGTTTTCGTCCAGCAGGGGAACGACGTCGGCGATCGTGCCCACCGCCGCCAAGGCGACGGCTTCGACCAGGAAATTGCGCATCTTCGGCGTTACGCGTTGGCCGTCGCCGGCCAATTGCGAAACCGCCCAAGCGAGCTTGATCGCCACGCCGGCGCCGCTGAGCCCTTGGAACGGATAGGTCGAACCGGGGAGTCCGGGATGGACGATCGCCGCGCACTCGGGCAACACGGCGGGCGGCTGATGGTGATCGGTCACGATCAACGTGAGCCCCAGTTCACGCGCAACGGCCGCCTCGTCGACGGCCGTGATTCCACAATCGACCGATACGACCACTTGGGTGCCCCGTCGGGCGAGCGTCTGCAAGGCCTCGGCATTCAGGCCGTAGCCTTCGGTCGTGCGACTGGGCACATAGTAACCGACGTCGCCGCCGAGCAGTTTCAAACACCGGTAGAGGATCGCCGTGGCGGTCATGCCGTCGACGTCGTAGTCCCCGTACACGACGATGCGTTGGTTTTGCTGCACGGCCTGCCAAAGGATTTCGGCCGCCTGGATGCATCCCGGCAGCCGATCGGGCGGACGCAACGCCGTCAGTTGCGGGTTCAAGAAGGTTCGCGCCTCGCGAGGGTCTTCGATGCCGCGGCAGATGAGAAGTTGAGCGACGACCGCGGGA
Source organism: uncultured Planctomycetaceae bacterium (assembly GCA_964454655.1). Taxonomy (GTDB): domain Bacteria; phylum Planctomycetota; class Planctomycetia; order Pirellulales; family Thermoguttaceae; genus CAYVVR01. Next base: position 5,921 of record CAYVVR010000055.1, read on the forward strand.
ATCTCTGCGGCACGCTGCAAGGCGGTGATCTTGTCTCGATCGTGCGGGGCGATGCGCCAACGTCGTTTCATGTCCGTCCTCGCGGCGCGCAAAAGAAGGACCGCTCGTGTCGTCGGGAAGACGAAGCGCCCGACCGACACCGACGGCGGCCGTCTAAACGAAAAGCCCCTCGATGAAACGCGGAGCCGAGCCGGCGCGAACGTTCCGGCAAGAGCCGATGAGGAACGCTATTTCTTCTTTTCGGTGTGCCACGTGTGGCGGCGAAGGCGAGGGCAGTACTTGCGGAGTCGCAGCTTCTCACCGCCGGGCTTGCGCTTGAGCGTGTAGTTGTAATCGCCGGTTTCTTCGCACACCAAAAAGACCGTTTCGGCCTTCTTTTTTGCTTTGCCGCCTTTGGCCATCGAACCGAACTCCTCATGCCCGATTGATTTGTGCCTACGACCGATGTCGAATCGGCCGGTCCGAATCGTCCCAATCGTTTCGCGTCGGTTGCTCGAGCGAGCAGACCGCCACAAGCGAAGTCCCTCATTTTACCCCTTCTCGTCATCGTTGCAAATCCCGTCCGGGACGCGAACGCGGGAACCACTGATTAGTCATGGCGAGGGGGTTGTTGCGCTCTGTGTGGTGGTTCGGTGGGACCGCCGGTTGGTGGTTTGCCCGGAGAGGGGGGAAAGCCGGGCTGGTCGTCGTGATCGGAATAAACTATTCTCCCCGACCGACCGACATATTTAGGCAAAGGGAGACCGCGAAGGACGGGGGCTCGTTGCGCGTATCCCGCCTTCAGAGGGGTTTCCGCCGAAGGAGGTTGTTCCCGAATCCCATTTCTTTCCCGCTGAAACAGGGTATCGCGGTGTCTCGCCTGTCCGTGATCATTCCCGTGCTCGGCAACCTCGAGCAGATGGAGCACACGCTGCTTTCGGTGCTCGAGAATCGGCCCGATGATTGCGAGGTCATCGTCGTTTTGGACGAGCCATACGACGATCCGTACCATCTCGAAGGCGAAGTGCGGTTCTTGCCGCCGGAGGGCAAGCGAGGGTTGGCCGCCGCGGTCAATCGAGGCCTGAGGGCGGCCTCGAACCCGCTGGTGCACATTCTGGCGTGCGGCTGCGAGGTAATCGAGGGATGGGCCGAGGCGGCCGCGGGACACTTCCAAGACGAGCGCATCGCTTGCGTCGTTCCCGTCGTGGTCCAACAGGAAAAGCCGTCGGCCATCTTGGCTGCGGGGTTGGGGTATGAACCGACCGGGCGGCTCGTCCATTTTCAGTACGGCGTGCCGATCGACGGCGTATTGCTCGCCCATCGCACACAAGTTCTTCCACATGCATCGGGGGCGATCTTCCGGAAAGATCTCCTCGAATTGATCGGAGGGGCCGATCCGATGGTCGGCGATCAGTGGGTCATGGCCGATCTGGTCCTCACCTTGCAGCATGCGAACCGCTTATCGATCTTGGAACCGCGCTGCCGCGTCCGGGCGACGCACATCGTGGGTGTTTTTCCGGGGGAATATCGCTTGGCCTGCGATGCCGAAGCGTTCTTCTGGCGTTGGAACGCGTTGGCCGGCTCGTGGACACAGGCCCTTCGCCACGTCGGGTCGTTGGCCGGCGAGGGGGTGGCCTCGCTGGTGCGTTGGCAGCGGTTGCCGCGTCTTTCCGGACGTTTAGCAGGCATGCGGCGGCCCACCGGCGGTGAATTCCTCGCCCAACGGATTCGCCGATTGCGCCGCGCCGAAGAATCTCGCGCCGTGCGGCCGTTTCCGGCCAGACAACCGCTGGCCAAGGCCGGGTGACCCGTGTTTTCGCCCTCGCGAGCGGGGAATGGCGTCTTGAGACCGCGCCCCGCGATCCACGATCGACCGTCGCGCGAGCGGGTTGTCGTTCTTGCCCATCTCGTTTAAGTTACGTGTTTTCGGGGCTTTCTGTGCGCTAAACCGGGGGCGTCGTGTGCACCGACGCAACGGTTCGGCCTGCCGCTAGGCACGCGGGAGAAGGAAGGCGATCGGCGGCTTGCGAACGCCCCGGCTGGACGAAACGAACACCGACATTGTCAGGCGACCGAGGTCATTCGGATGAGCGATCCCTATTTCCAAAAACTGTTCGCGGAACGAATCGGCGGCGCGTCCTACGGGAAAGGGACCGAGATCTATAAGTTCGAAAAGATCAAGCGGGCGAAGCGAAAGGCGTTGGCCGAGCACCCGGAACGTAAGCTGATCGACTTCGGGATCGGCGAGAACGACGAGCCGGCGGCCGAATCGGTTCGTGCCGTGATGGCCGAAGAAATCCACAAGCCCGAGAACCGCGGCTACGCCGACAACGGGATCGCCGAGTTCAAGGAAGCCGTCTCGCGGTTCATGAAGCGGCGGTTCGGCGTCGAGCTCGATCCGGCGACCGAGGTCAATCATTGCATCGGTTCGAAGACGGCGTTGGCCATGTTGCCGGCCGTGTTCATCAATCCCGGCGACGTGACGTTGATGACCGTGCCCGGCTATCCCGTGGCGGGCACGCACACCCGCTACTACGGCGGCGAGGTATACAAGCTGCCTTTGTTGCCCGAAAACGATTTCTATCCCGACTTGGACGGAATTCCCGAAGACGTGCGTCGCCGGGCGAAGCTGCTGGTGATCAACTATCCGAACAGCCCGACCGGCCAGGTGGCCACGCGGGCGTTCTACGAAAAAGTGATCGATTTCGCCAAGGCGAACGACGTCGTCGTCGTGCAAGATGCGGCCCACATCATGCTCAGCTTCCGCGAGGCGCCGTTGAGCTTCTTGCAGGTGCCCGGTGCCAAAGAGGTCGGCGTCGAGGTCCACTCCCTGTCGAAGGGCTGGAACATGATCGGTTGGCGGTTGGGCTGGGTGTGCGGCAACCCGCTGATCGTGCGGGCGTTCGCCGACGTCAAAGACAACTGCGACTCGGGGCAATTCATCGCCATCCAAAAGGCGGGCATTGCCGCGTTGGACGATGATTCGATTCCCGATCGAACGTGCGCGAAATACCGCCGTCGTTTGGAAAAGCTCGTCGCCATGCTCAAGCGATGCGGTTTTCGCTGCGACATGCCCGGCGGAAGCTACTTCTTGTACACGCCCGCCCCGAAGGGCACCGCCGACGGTCGCCGCTTTGCGAACGCCGAAGAGGTCTCGCAGTATCTCATTACCGAGCATTCGATTTGCACGGTACCGTGGGACGACGCCGGGCCGTACTTGCGATTCTCGGTTACGTACCTGGCCGAAGACGAGGCCGCCGAAGATGCCCTGATGGCCGAAACCGAATCGCGATTGCGCGACATCGGGTTCGTTTTCGAGTGAGCGGGAAATGGGCAACAGCCCTGTTGCCCGGCTGAGAATGTCCGCTGCGAACGGTGCCTGCGACTCGCTGCGACAGGCTCAATCGTCCCAGTACGAGAGCTTCTTGACGTGGCTTAAGAAGCTGGTCGTGATCGCATCGAAGACTTTGGCTTGCGCTTGGAATTCGCGGTCTTCCCCTTGGCAGAAGAACGCGTAGGTGGCCTTTTCGGTTTGTACGCAACGGATCGTGGCCGTGCAAACCAAGTCGAGGAAGAAGAAGTTCATCTCGTAGCCGACCAGCTTTCGGCCGCCGAGCGAGACGGTTTGGGATTCGGAATCGACCGTATCGTATTCGAGCTCCATCGTCTTGAGGACCGATTCGGCCAGTCGCTGCGGGTCGGCGTCCCGCGGATGGACGCTGACCGACCAGAACGCGCCGCCGGGACTGTAGACGGCCACGGACGACTTGCCCGCCAGCATGTCGGAATGGTCCAGCTCCCAACCGTCGGGATACATGAATCGCAATCCGCGGTGAATGTATTCCTGCGGCATCGAGCGAACTCCCTCATCCAGCCGTGCGATCGATCGGTTCGGGCCGCGAATCGTGCGAAGCGGCCGCTTGCCTCTTATTGTACCCCGCGGCGAATTCTTACCGAATGGGGTGAGTTCGGCGCCGACCCCAAGCGACGAACGGCCGGCGGCCTTGTCGAGCGGGCGGCACGCTAGTGAAAGTACTGCGCCGGATTGGTGTTTTGCCGTCGTCTCGGCGCTATAATGATACGCAACCTAGGGGGTATTCGGCCGACCGGTCGATCGGTTTCGGCGGACAACGGCGATTCGGGAGGGCCAACGATGATCATCGGCGTTCCGCGGGAAATCAAGCGTGACGAGTACCGGGTGGGCATTCTGCCGGCCGGGGTCGAAGAGTTCACTCAAGCGGGGCATCGCGTACTGATTGAAGCGGGCGCGGGGTTGGGATCGGGTATCGCCGATCACGAGTACTTGCAGCACGGGGCCGAGATGGTCGCCGGGCCGGAGGAAATCTACGGCCGTGCCGACATGGTGCTGAAGGTCAAAGAACCGCAACTAGAGGAAATCAAACTGATCCAGCCCGGGCAAATCGTTTTCACCTACTTTCACCTCGCGGCCGACCGGCAGTTGACCGAGGCGTTGCTCGAAGCGAAAGTCACCGCCGTGGCGTATGAAACGCTGCGGACCGACGACGGGCGTCTGCCGCTGCTGACGCCGATGAGCGAAGTCGCCGGTCGCATGAGCATCCAGGAAGGGGCCAAGTATCTCGAACGGCCGCAAATGGGACGCGGCATTTTGCTCGGCGGCGTTCCCGGCGTGCAACCGGCGCATATCACCGTTTTGGGCGGTGGTGTGGTGGGGGCGAACGCGGCGAAAGTGGCCGCGGGCTTCGGGGCCTCGGTATCGATTCTCGATATCGACATGGATCGCCTGCGTTATCTCGACGATGTCATGCCCCCGAACGTGACCACCTTGTACAGCGATAGTTACAACATCCGGCACGAGCTGGGACGTTGCGATTTGCTGATCGGGGCCGTGCTGGTGCCCGGCGCTCGCACGCCCGTGCTCGTGCGTGAAGACGATCTTCGCCTGATGAAATCGGGGGCCGTGCTGATCGACGTGGCCGTCGACCAGGGCGGATGCATCGAGACCAGTCGTCCCACCACGCACAGCGATCCGACATTTATCATCCACAATGTCGTTCATTATTGCGTGGCGAACATGCCCGGTGCCGTAGGACGCACGAGCACCTTTGCGTTGTGCCACAGCACGCAACCGTGGGCTCGGCGGATCGCCGACTTGGGTATTCTCGAAGCGGCCAAGCGATACCGGCCGATCGCCAGAGCCGTGAACATCTACGAGGGCGAGTTGACGAATCGGGCGGTCGCCGATTCGTTCAAAATCCCGTACAATCCGGCTTTCGACCTGTAATCGTTTTCATCGATCGGCCGAAAACCGCATATTGGGGAGTTCTCGATGAGTGAAGCCGGTAATCCGATCCGAGTCGGTATCGTGATGGGCAGCGACAGCGACTGGCCGAAGATTCGCAAGGCGGCCGAATCGCTCGACGAGTTCGGCGTGGGCTACGAGGTTCGCGTAATGAGCGCCCATCGCACACCCGCCGCCGTGCAAGAATACGCCGAAACGGCCTACGATCGGGGATTGCGTGTGATCATTGCCGCCGCCGGCGGTGCGGCACACTTGGCGGGCGTGGTCGCCGCGCACACGGTATTGCCGGTCATCGGTTTGCCCGTTCCCACGCAATTGGCAGGCGGCTTGGATTCGCTCTTGTCGATGTCGCAAATGCCCGGCGACGTCCCCGTGGCGACGATGGCCGTCGGCATGGGCGGGCCGCGGAACGCCGGGCTGCTGGCCGTCCAAATCTTGGCCTTAAGCGACGAATCGCTCCACCAAAAGCTCGTGCAGTTCAAGGCTGATCTTGTCGACAAAATCAAAGCCAAGGATGCTGCCCTGCAAGAGGCGATCGCTCGCGAACGCGGGCAAGGCGACGGCTGAATTCCCTCGCGGCGGGGCGTCTTTACCAATCGCAACCGAGTGGAGTCTTGTTCGTGGATCAATCGTTGCAAACGCTCGAGTGGATCGGTGGAGTCGACGGGTATTTGCGTCTGATCGACCAGACGAAGTTGCCCGTCGAGTTGACCTATTGCGACTGTCGCGACGTCGAGACCTTGTGGGAGGCCATCAAGGTGTTGCGCGTCCGCGGGGCACCGGCGATTGGGATTGCGGCGGCGTACGGCGTCGTGCTGGGCACACGTTCGGCCGTTGAGAGTACCGACGCGTTCTTCGCCGCTTTGGCGAAGACGATCGAGTATCTGGCGTCGAGTCGGCCCACGGCGGTCAACTTGTTTTGGGCCTTGCAGCGGATGGAAGCGACCGCCCAAGCGAACCGTGACTTGCCTCCGGCACAGTTGGTCGAGCGGTTGTTGCACGAGGCGAAAGCCGTCCACGACGAAGACCGCCGCATGTGTCATGCGATCGGCGAGCACGGGGCGGCGTTGATCGAAGACGGTTGGGGCGTGCTCACGCATTGCAATGCGGGGGGGTTGGCCACGGCCGAGTACGGCACGGCGCTGGCGGTCTTCTACGCGGCGCACGAAGCCGGAAAGCGGATTCACGTCTACGCCGACGAAACCCGTCCCTTGCTTCAAGGCGCACGATTGACGGCGTGGGAGCTCCAAGCCCACGGCGTGCCGGTCACGC
>CAYVVR010000056.1:0-12430 GCA_964454655.1 uncultured Planctomycetaceae bacterium
ACTGCACATTCGTGTGAGCCGGCTGGACGTTCTCGTTCGCCGAACCCGTCGCCGCCTTTGCCTCCACAGTGGTGGCAATTGTGTCCGTATTCGGCTTCGACACCACGTTGGCAAACGTTTTTTCCGGCGATTGTCGATTCACCGTAGCCGCCGACTGCTGCGTGACCGTATTTTCGCGATCGGAAATGGAACGAGCGGCCTTGCGACTGTCGTCTGACTGCCGTCGGTCACGGGATCGTTGCGGTTCTTCCGACGCCGACGCGTCGGTGACTTGCGACGGCTCGCCGTGCTCGGTCGTTTGCTTGCTCTCACTCGATCCGGCTTTGTCGAGGGCTTGTTTCGTTAGATGTTTTGTGTCCGCGGTCGTTTTTTCATTCGCAGACTGCGACTTTTCGTTTCTCTCTTCCGACGTTTCGTCCTGTTCCTTTACATCGGCGACCGCTGATTCATCGACTTTCGCCGTTTCCAATACGGGCATCGAGGAACTGACGCTTTCGGCTTCCGTTGCCTCGTTTACCTGTTCTTTCCCGGAATCCGATTCCGCCGTCGTCTCCTGCTTTACTGCATCCTGCGAAGGTACCACCTCGCCAAGCTCGGCGCTTTTGACTTCTGCTACCCCCACGGGATTAAGCTGTGAGGTTTCCTTGGCTTGGTCGTCGTCGCCTTGTTTCTCTTTTTCGGGTTGCGTCTCGGAGGCTTCTTTTTCCTCGTGAGCCGAATCCGATTCGGCCCCTTTCGACCGCTCGGAAGATTGCGACGGCTTCGTTCGGTCGTCGTTTTCGGCTGTTTCTTGATCGGTCGTTTTTCGCTCGGCTCGTTCGGATGATGCCGCATCCCGGGCGGACGGTGCGTCGTCGTCTCGATGCGGCTCCGAACGCCGTGTCGAACCATCGTTACCGGCGTTTTCCGACACCGCAGAGCGCGTTCCGTCGTTCGATCGTGACGCGTCGTCTGCCGTCGACCGATCGCGGTTCGACGCTGCCGACACCTGCCGAACGACGGCAAGAAATTCGTCGAATGCGCGTGCGTCTTTCTGCTCCGCCTGAAACAGATCGACCGAAGCGATGGGACGGCGATAGGCCGCCGACGCATCCGATTGTCGTGTCCAAATTTCCGTCATACGACGTATTGCTCCTCCGACGAGGTGCTCGAAAACCTCAGCTCCCCGAAGGCGTCAGACTGCCCAACGCCTGTTCCGCTTGTTTCGCAAGGTCTCCTTCCGAGCCCCCTTCCCGGATGCGACGAAGGACGTCTGCCATCTTGTCGGTATCCTCGGGCGTTTGGAACTCGGCGAGCAGCTTCGCCCGCTTCGAATCGTTCATATCTTTCAGCAGTTGGACGACCTGGTCCTCTTCCCCCTTGTCGAGCATGTCCAGGATGAACAACCGAGCCTGATCGGGCTTGATCGACTCCAGCGTCCGACGAACCGTTTCCATTCCCTCGTCTTGCGCCTTCTGCCGAAGGGCTTCGATCTGCGATTGAAAGTCGGTCGCTTGCTGGGCAATCAATTGCTTTTCTTGCGTGATCTTTTTCTGCAACAAAGCGAGATCTTGAAGCCCCGTCTTCAAGGCCATGTCGCGTAGTTCCAAATCGCGATACTCGAGCGCGCGTCGTTCGAGGACGTCTTCGTACGAGGGTTCCTCGGAGGGTTCGTGCGTGGCGCCCTCCTCTCCTTTTGCGTCTTTCTTCGCCTCGTCGCTTTCGTCCTTTCCCCGTGCGACCTCGATCATCGCCGCCACGCGGTCGGGCGTCATTCCCCAAGCGATCCACAAATGAATTCCAACGACGATCTCGCCGATCAGGATGGCGGCGAACAGGTGCACGAACAAGGCGACTAATGCATCGAACAGTCGACCCATCATTCGTTCTCCTGTCGCAGGTATCGCTGTGCCGCCGTCTCATCCATTACTTTCATCTCGCGGCGTTGTTCCTCGCTTCGATAACGCTCCAGTTGACGCTCTCGCAATTTCTCCAGTACCCGGACCTCACGGTCCGCCTGCGCGAGAGCTTCTCGTCGTCGTTCGATTTCTTCGGCGATGGCCGCCGCCTGCTGTTGCAACTGGGCAGCCTGGGCATACAGGGCCATTTGATATCGCCGCACGGCCATGATCGTATCGACGTCGATACTCCCCGGTTTCGCAGCTTGCCGTTGCAACCCCGTCGCCCGCTCGAGTTCTTCGGCCAGCTCTCGTTGTTTTTGTTCGACCAGCTCCAGTGCTTCGAGCGCTTGCGCCAACTCCGCCCGCCGCTGATCTCGGGCGTGCTCACGCAGACGTTGCAACGGTTGCAAGCGAAATCGAAAAACGGCCATTGCGGCACAACCGGATCAATCAGGGCTATCGTCTTTGGTCTTGTGGTTTTGGATTTTGCTGTTGCGAAGGCGGTTGCGTGATCTGGTCCCGCAACTCAATCAACCGCCGAATCGTCTCGTCGAATTCGGCACGATCGGAAACATCCTGTTTCAAAAACGCGTTGATCGGATCCCGCATCCGAATGGCGAGGTCGACCGCCGGATTGCTGCCCTTGCGGTACGCCCCCAACGAAATGACGTCTTCGTTTTCTCGGTAGATGGAGGTCAGTTCCCGAATATTCATGGCCGCCTGATTGTGTTCTTTCGGCACGATGTCGGGCATCAGGCGGCTCAGGCTGTCGAGGATGTCGATCGCCGGAAAATGTCCCCGAGACGCGAGCCGTCGCGACAGCCAAATGTGACCGTCGAGTAGGCTGCGCACGTTGTCGGCAACCGGTTCGTTCGGGTCGTCCCCTTCGACAAGCACCGTATAAAATGCCGTGATGCTTCCCCGCGGGCTGCGTCCCGCACGCTCGACCAAACGCGGAAGCATGGCGAACACGCTAGGCGGATAGCCGCGCGTCGTCGGCGGTTCCCCGGCCGCCAAGCCGATTTCGCGCTGAGCCAGGGCGAAACGCGTCAGCGAGTCGACCAGCAGCAACACGTCCTTACCTTGATCGCGGAAATACTCCGCGACCGCCGTCGCCGTCATGGCGGCCTGTACCCGTTGCATCGCTGGCTCGTTGCTGGTGGCCACGACGACGACGCTTTTCTTCATTCCTTCTTCGCCGAGATCCCGCTCGATGAAGTCGTTGACTTCGCGTCCTCGTTCGCCGATCAGGCCGATTACGATCACATCGGCGGCAGTGTATCGCGACATCATCCCCATCAACACGCTTTTCCCGACCCCGGCGGCGGCGAAGATTCCCAACCGCTGCCCTTTTCCGCAGGTCAGCAACGCGTCGATCGCCCGGACGCCGGTCGGCAACGGCTCGTCGATCCGCGGCCGATCACAGGGCGGCGGCGGATCCCGACGAAACAGCACGCGATCGGAAAGAACCGGCTGCGGCTTTCCGTCCACCGCTCGACCGTGCGCGTCGATCACACGGCCCAACAGTCCTTCGCCCACCCGCAACCAACGCAACGTTCGCACGAGCCGCACGCGGTTTCCGTGCCGAACGCCGGTAAGGTCGTCGAACGGATACAACAACGTATGATGTCCGCGAAAACCGATCACCTCGGCCAACAAGGGCGGCCCCGACTGGCGATCGATCTGCGCCAGCGCGCCCACCGGCGACGGAAAGCCCGCTGCCGCGACGGTCATTCCAACCGTTTCGGCAACGCTGCCTTCAAGCTTGGTAGGCATGATCAGTGGTATTTGTTCCGCCAGACGCATAATGTTCGCCGTTCGTCAAAATTCGCCCGTCAATTCTTCGACGATGCGTTCGATTTGCTGTTCGATTTGCTGATCGATGACACCGAAATCGGTTTCAACCCGACATCCCCCCTTGGTAATCTTGTCGCAGGGAACGATTTCGGCCTTGGCTACCGGAGCCAATTCCCGCACGATGCTTTCGACTTGGTTTTTCAACGTCTCGTAGTCCTCCGGATGCAGGCGAATCACCATCGCCGGAGATCCCACGGCCAACCCGATCGCCTCGCGAACCAAGTCCAATGCCAGCTCGGGTTGGTGCGACAATTCGCGTCGAATGATTCGGGCGGCGATGGCACCGGCCAACTCGACGGCCTCCCGTTCCCATTGACGAAGGAACTCGTGCCGCGATTGTTCGATCCTCTTGACGACCTCTTTCAAGGCCGGCAAGAGGGTGGCCAACTTGCCTTGCAGTTGCCGCTCGACGATCGCCTCGACCGACCGATGGGCTTCGGTGCGTCCTTGCTGTTCGGCCTGTCGACGGATCGTTTGCGCCTCTTGCTTCGCCCGTTTGATGATGTCGTCGGCCTGCTTGCGCACCCCTTCGAGGTACTCGTTCGCCTTTGCCGCCATGTCGTCGAAATTGAAAACGGCCCCGCCGACGGGGACGTTTTTGTCTCCGGCCTTGATGATCGACGACATTCCCCTGCTCCTTATCCGCTAATGCGATTCCCCGTCTCAGCCCACTTCCCGCACAAAGGTCGACTGTTCTGCCGAATCGTCGACGGGTAATTGCAACAAACGGCGCAATTCGGGCGGGATGCGAATCTTGCGGCGAATCGCCAGGTTTTCCGCCATTTCGGCCAAGCGGCGTCGTGCCTCTTCCACATCGCTGAGACGCACGGGGCCGATACTCTTGAGGTCCTCTTCGATTTGTTCGGCGGTAATCTGCGGCAGTTGATCGAGAACCCGCCGTTGAAATCCTGCGGGCGCCCCCCATAGCGCCAGTGTTACCAACTCGGGATCGGCCCGTTCGAATACGATCCCCAGGCTCACATCGTCGAATCGCACGAACTGATTGAAGTCGAGCCGTTTCGGCGTCAACTTTCCGGCGACATCCGGCGCAAACATCCCCAAGTTGTCGAGCAACCGCTCGCCGTCGCGTTCCTCGGCCGAAGCCACGATTCCCGCGACGGCCGATACTCCCGCCACGCGTCGCCGTTTAAATCGCACGATATTCGAAAGCCGTTCGGCCAGCGCGCGATCAAGCTCGCGGACGACGACCGGATCGGCCTCTTCCAAATCGATCAGACACCGCACGATGTCGGCCTGATCGACCGGCGAGAACCTCGCCAAGATCGACGCCGCCTGCGTGTGCGGCAAATGAGCCAAAACCAAGGCGATCGTTTGCGGGCGTTCATCGGCAAGTATCTTGACGACTTTTTCGGCATCGACGGCCCTCAGGGCCTGGAAGGGTTTTCGCCGGTCCTTCGATTGTTGTTCGTCACTTTGCCTTTCGCCGTCATGTTTCGACGTGAAAGAAGCCTCGTCCGCCGCTTGTTCCCGCATCAATCGCAACGTCGCCCGCACGGGCGCGCCGGCTTGTAGAAACTCGCTGATGACCGCCTCGCGCTCGGCTTCATCGACCACATCCAAATGCATCCAAGCGTCGCGCACCAGACGGGCAGTCGCCTCGTCCAGCCGTTCAAGCAACAAGTCGGCGGTTCGGCGATCCAAGGAATCGACGAGCACAACAACCTTGCGGATAGCTTCTTTGTCAACGACGGCAGGACTCACGTGATACTCCTTCGGTTACGAGAACCGGCGCATCGGCGTTTTTTCGCAGCGTGTTACACAGGCATCCCAATCCAGGTCTTGAGGATTTCCGCCGCCGTATCGGGATCTTCCGAGACGATGGCAGCCAGTTCGTCGCGCAGCGACATGCTCGATCCTCGCGACTTACGAAGCTTCAGCAGTTCCGATTCCGGCTCCTCTTCCTCTTCTTCCTCTTCCACCATGGGCGGCGGCTCGTTCACTTCGATCGTCGTGGCGGGCGCCGGCATGCCGCTTCGAATCGTCGATCGCAACACGACCAGGCTCACCAATGCCAAGCCCATCAAACCGATCGTCGTCCAGTATTGATAGAGGAAGTCGGTCATCTGTTCGACGAACCCCGGACCTTCGAGTGTGGCCACGGGCACATCGGCGAATTCGGTCACGGTGACCAACTGCGTGGGGTCGTTGACACCGGCGACGGGCGGTAGTACCGCAGCCACGTGCGAGGTAATCTTGGCGATCTCGGCCGTTCGAATCTGGTCCAATTCTTGCTGCGTGGGCCCTTGATCGAGTGCCGCCTGATCGCCCGCCTTCGATTGTTCCCACACTTTGCGGAAATAACTGGCAGGCACCGCCACCGAGACGGTCACTCGCTTGGGCATGAGCCCGGCCGTCTCTTGTTGGACGACCGTCTGGCCCACGTTGTTTTGCTCGACCCGTTCGGTTTCTTCTTCCGTTTCTTGAGGGCCGGTCGACGACGACGTATTGAGCGTTCGCGGCGTGTTCCCTTGGGCGACAAAACCGACTCGCCCTCCTTGCGACGGGGCTTGGACTTGCCGACTCTTGGTCGTTTCCGTCACCGAGGCGGCCACCGGCTTCGGGTCGTACGTCACCTGTTCTTCGCGGTGATATTTCGTGGGATCGAGTTCGACGTTGCAACTGACCAAAGCGCCGGTAACGTAACCGAGTGCCTGCCGCACCTTGGCGGCGAAGTACTCTTCGGCCGACTGTTTCAATGCAAGCGTGTCTTCCGCGGCATGCGTCGGATCGTCGGGGCTGGCATAATAGTTTGCGCCGGTCTCCATGTTGGTGACGACGACGTCCTCGGGCTTGATGCCGAACCCCATCGCAACGAAATAGCGAATCGCTCGGACGACCTTGTCGGACAGTTCTCGGCCGCCCTCGGGCTTTACGGCGACACTGGCGGTCGTCACCTCTTCATTGCGCAGTCCGCCTTTGTGCGTCGTGTTGAACATCACGACGGCGTTCTGCACGCCGCTCATTTCGGAAACAACGCGAGAGAACTCTTTTTGCTTGGCGACCTTGATTCGCTCGGCGAGTCGATACTTGCTTTCCCAGGGACTCGCTTCCTTGAGCGTGTTGTCGAGAATATCCAGATAATTGCTCGGCAAGGCGTTCCCTTCGGCCAACGCCGCCATGTATTCGTCTTGTTTGCCGGCAGGCACGCGGATACGCGTTCCTTCGAACGTGTAATCACTGAGCCCTTTCGCCGCGAAGGCCGCCTCCATCGCGGGCAGGTCGGACGGCGAAAAGTGCTCGCCGTTCATCAGGTAGACGTCGGGGCCGCTCGCATGCTGCGTGAACAGAAACCCCAAACTGCTGACCAAGACGGCCAGCAAAACCCCGGTCGTGATTCGGGTCGCCGGGGTCATCGAGGCGAACAAGTCGCGCAGTTGTTGAATTGCCTTATTTAAGAAGTCCATCCGTGGACACCTTGTTCTCAGTTCACGTTACGTCGCGTCGTGCGACGATCGTCGAGCACGGTTTCCGTCAGTTGCGCAACGGAAGCGTTAAATCCGCACGTTCTGGATCTCTTGATACGCCTGGACCAGTTTGTTGCGGACTTGCATCATCAACTTGAAGGCGATGTCCGCCTTCTGAACGGCGGTCAACACTTCGGCGGGGGTGACGTCCTCTCCGGCCGCCATGCGCTCGACCGCCCGATCGGCCTGTTGCTGCATGTCGTTGACCTCCCGTATCGACTGCAACAACAGGTTCTTGAATTCTCCGCCGTCGGACCGCGCCACGCCGGAAGCGGGAGTCGGCGACGGCAGATGAAGCGGAGCGGATGATCCGATCGTGTTCATCAGGCGAGAATCCTCAACGTCTGTTGGGCCATGTCTTTGGCGATTTCGATCGATCCGAGGTTTGCCTCGTACGCACGAGCAGCCTCGAGGGCATCGGTGAACTCGGTCATCATGTCGATACCGGGATACGCAACATAGCCCTTCATGGGGCCGCTCTTGATCGCGTCCGGGTGTCCCGGCTCGTACTTGTAACGCGGTTCAGCCTCGGCATCGATACCGACCTCGGCAACCCGAACACCCGCCGCACCGTGCGATCCCACCGAGGGATCGGCTTCGAAAACGACATATCGCGGCTGATAGGGCACCGGTTCGCCCTGTTCATTGTGCGTGGTTGAAATGTTGGCGATGTTGCTGGAGATCGCCGTCATCCGCACGCGTTGTGCGACCAACGCACTGGTACTGACATCGAGTGCCGAAAACATTGCTCGTTCCCTCGCAGGAATCCCTTCTCACCGGCGATTACGCCGCAAATAGGGGCGTAATCTCTTACACTCTTTCGCTGATCGCCGTCAAGAGTAACCGCAACTGACTGGTCATGATCGCCAAGGCCGTGTTGTGCTCGAGCTGATTCTTGACCATTTCGGTGACCTCGTACTCGATTCCCACCTTGGCGCCGTCGTGTCGCAAGATCGTCTCAGGATTCTCGTGCTCTTCGGCCGATAGGGAAGGCGTGGATCGTCCGACCGACGAACGACTTCCGTATCGCGACACCGGCCGATGCCTGGCTTCGATCATCTCCTTCAAATGGGCTTGAAACGACGTTTTGTCGAGGTCTCGCGCCTTGTAGCCGGGAGTGTCCATATTGGCAATGTTCCCGGCCAATACGGTGTGGCGTGCTTGATTGAATCGCACCACCTCTTCCAAGATGGGAACGGTCGTCCCCGAGAAGAGCCCGTCCAACATGGCTTTCACCTCCTCGGCGGAAGAAACGCCCGCGGTTACCTTCGCGGCTTCCTCCGCCCGACACGAATTCATGCAAGTCGCATGCCGTTTCCTTCGCGGCGGCAACTCGTGACGTGATTCTCAAGTCGATTCGCCGGCGGAATGCCTTATTTCAGCGCGCAGCGGCTACTTTCCCCGGCGACGCCGAGGTTCGAACATCGAACGACCGGCACTTTTTGCCGATCGGTTTCGGCAAGTTTTGCGGGTTGGTAAGAAATCCCTTAGGCGACTTTGGCGGGCCGCTTTGCACGCGGCGCGTATCCGTATTGTCGCAGCTTGCTCGTCAGCGTTCGCACGCCGATTCCCAATGCTTTGGCCGTCTTTTCACGATGGCCGTCGAACTTTTCGAGCGTTGCCTCGATCAATCGGCGTTCCATCTCTTGCAAGCTCATTCCGGCCACCACAACGGGCTCGTTCTCCGCAGACGCCGAAGTCTCGCGGCCCGGCCGCAGCCAACGAGCCAGTTGGTCGGCGCCAATGGAATCGTCCGTCGACATGACGGCTGCGCGGGTCACGATATTCTCCAACTCGCGTACATTGCCCGGCCAGTCGTATTCCATCAACAGCGCCAGGGCGCCGTCGTCGAGCTCGACTCGCTTGCCCAAGCGTGCCGCCGAGCGATCCAAGAAATGGTCGACCAACAGCGGAATGTCTTCTTTGCGTTCCCGCAAGGGGGGAACGACCAACGGCAGTACGGCCAGCCGGTAGTACAAGTCTTGACGAAAACGCCCCGCCTCGACCTCTTCTTCGAGGTTGCGGTTCGTCGTGGCCAACACCCGCACGTCGACATGCTTCGTTTCACTGGAACCGACGCGCTCAAACGATTTTTCTTGGAGAACTCGAAGCAACTTGGCCTGAAGCGGCAACTCGATTTCGGTGATCTCGTCGAGCAAGATCGATCCGCCGTCGGCCAACTCGAACCGACCTACTCGGGAGCTCTCCGCTCCCGTAAAGGCCCCCTTTTCGTGGCCGAACAGCTCACTTTCCATCAGGTGTGCGGAAAGAACGGGACAATTCAGGCTCACGAACGGCCCCCCTGCCCGCCCGCTCATCGCGTGGATCGTGCGGGCCACCAGTTCTTTCCCCGTGCCGCTCTCGCCGCAAATCAACACCGTCTCGGGCGTCGGGGCGACTTGAGCCAGTCGTCGGCGCAGGGTTTGCATCGGTTCGCTCTCGCCGATCATCACCGGCGGCCGGGCCGGATCGTCGGTATGATCGATGCGCTCGCCCGCGATGAAGCGAGCACGGCGAACGGCATCCCCGACCAAACGCTCGAGAACATCGGCGTCAAATGGTTTTTCGATGTAGTCGAAGGCGCCGTACCGCATCGCCTCGACAGCCGTCGATACCGACGCATATGCCGTAGCCATGATGATCTGCGTTCGCAAACGGCGGGGCTGAAGCCGCTTCACCAGCTCGACTCCCGACATCCCCGGCATTCGCAGGTCGGTGACGATGCAGTCGTACTCCCGCTGGTCGACGCGTTTCAGGGCCTCCGCACCGCTGGAACACTCATCGACTTCGTAACCGGCGCGTCGCAAAATGTCGGCCACCGACATGCGGGCCGGCTCGTTATCGTCGACGACCAGCACACTTGCTTGCATCGACGTTGTTCGCTCTTCGTCGAACTCGCGATTGCGAATCATTCTCGAACCTCCCTTTAAGACTTCGGCAGGCACAGCGAGAAGCACGCACCGCCTTCGTCGCGATTGGCGGCTACGACGCGTCCGTTGTGAACCTCGGCGACACGTTCGACGATGGCCAGTCCCAATCCGGTGCCGCCTTTCTTGTCGGTGAAAAACGGCTCGAAGGCACGCCGAACGGCTTCTTCGGATAGCCCCGTCCCCGTGTCGAGCACTTGGATGACGACGAATTCGTCGTGCTCTTCCGCCCGCAAGGTCAACACGCCGCCCTCGGGCATCGCGTCCACCGCATTGAGAACGAGATTCAAAATCGCCCGCCTGAGCATGTCGCGGTCGGCCGGCACTCCCAACCCCACATCCGCCTCGACCAAGACGCTGATCTGTTGAGCGATCAACTGCGGCATGATGCCGGTCGCTATTTCTTCCAGCAAGTCGCGTAAACGAACTCGCTGCCGTTTCGGCTCGCGATCGGCGGCAAATTGCAACAAGTCGCCCACCGTCCGCTCGACGGACGTGAACGCCTGCTTCATTTTCGCAATCAATTCCGCCTGATCCGGATTCCGTCGAGCCGTTCGCTCGAGCAAGCTCACGTACAACGAGACGGGCACCAACGTGTTGCGAATCTCATGCGCCACGTGGGCAGCCATCCGTCCTAAATCGGCCAGACGGTTTTTGCGGGCGAGTTCCCGGTTTTTCTTCTCCAACTCGTCCGTCAGTCGCATGACTTCTTGACGCAGCGCCTCGTGCGTCTGCTCCAGGCGAACGGTAGCGGCGTGCCAAGCAGCTAGAACGGCATCCAACCCGGCCGAAGCATCCAACGCCATCGCCTCGGCGTCGGCCGACAACGGTTCTTCGGCAGGGCCTTTCGGCCCCGTTCCCGGTACGACGATCGGTACGTGACTCGGCGAATCTGCCGTGTAGTCGGTACTCATCCTTCCTATCGATTCCTCCGTGAATCGGTGGTTTGTCGGTTTGCCTATTCACACGATGCGTCGAATCGGCTGACGATAGAGGGCTCTTCCTCTTGCGCCCGATAAGCACCTTGCGCCGCTTGCACGTTGCGAACGTTTTCCAGAGTCGCGGCAATCTCGTCGCGACGCCGGGCCAGGGTCTGCTCTCCTAGGCGTTCTCGCTCGATGATCCGGCCGAGTAATGTTTTGCATTCGTCCAGCCGGGCGGCCGTCGTGCGACGCAATTCTTCGTCGGGCCACACGCGATCGGCCGGATCCTGCTGTTGAAACGGTTTGAGGGCTTGCTCGATTTGCTGAATGCGCACCAGAAATTGCTGTTTGAACGCCAGCAAGTCGAGCAACCCGGCAATGTTGCCTTCCTCGATCAAGACCATCTGTCGCGCACCGATCTCATCGAGCCGGCACAAGCATTCGTGCTTCTTGGCGATCAACTCGGCCAGAAGCAGTGTTTCGTCCGTCTTCGACATATCTTCTTCTCGAGGCACCGGTCGTTTCACTTCACGTACAATGCACTCAGCCGAATCGTACCGTTCGTTTACACGTAGCCTCGGTGCGATTTCACAAGGCACTCAACCAATCGAGTCGTTCCGCCCATTGCTGTGCGTCGTAGTTGGTCGTTTGCGTGTATGCGATCTTAGGCTTGAGCCGCCGCAGAAGGATCTTTGCCTGTTCGACGGCGACATGCGCTTGGTCCGGTCGATTCATCGCCCGGTAATTTCTCGCCAACTGCACGTAAGCTTCCAAGATAGCCGGATCGTCCTGAAAGCGGTTCGTGACGGCCGTGTACTCTTTGACGGCCTCGGCATAGCGGCCCAACCGGTAAAGAACTTCACCGGCGGCGAAAAATAGATTTCGCATCGTGCGGCGATCCAGCTCCGACAGGTTTCCGCTTTCTTGTCTCTCGGCCAACGTCTCTTGGGCGCGACGGTAGTAGCTCAAAGCCGAACTCAAATGCTCACCGATCTTCCGGCTTCGGGCCAAACGAATATTCTCGACCAACTCTTTCTCAACCGCCGCACCGATCTCGTCCGCGATCCGCCGGTGCGATTCTCCCAACAAGTACAACGCCTCGACGACGGTCGGCGCGTCGGGATAGCGAAACACGGCCTCTTCAAGCTTCTCGATGGCCTCCGGATACGCCCCTTTCAGGAACAGGAACTTCCCCAAGGCAAACAAGCTGTCGCGCCATTCGATACTCGACGGAGCCAACATGCCGCTGAGATTCTCCCGTAGCAACTTTTCCGCGCGGTCGAAATCACCTTTTTCCTGGTACGCATAAGCGGCCAACAAACGGGCTTCGTACGATGCGGCATCGCGTCGATGAAACT